>RFSU01000121.1 GCA_009923795.1 Sphingomonadaceae bacterium | reverse complement strand
TCTATGGGCAATGCCTGACCAAAAAGCCGCGTCATTGCCCGACGTGCATTGGCGAGCACGGCGGCTGTCTTGCGCTCAATTTCGGGATCCGGATCATAGACCGAAACATCAATCCCGTTGAGCGCAAGACAGCCGCCGTGCTCGCCAATGCACGTCGGGCAATGACGCGGCTTTTTGGTCAGGCATTGCCCATAGAGGGCAAGCTGATCTTTGCAGCAAGCCTAGCTGAGGCCGTGCGCGATGCCGATTTCATTCAAGAAAGCCTGCCAGAACGGGAAGACCTAAAAGTCCGTTTGCTCGCTGAAATGGATGCCGCAATGCCAGATCACGCCGTGATCGGATCATCCACGTCGGGCCTGTTGCCGACGAAACTCCAAGCCGGCATGGCGCGGCCCGACCGGCTGGTCGTCGGCCATCCCTTCAATCCGGTCTATTTGCTGCCCCTGGTTGAAGTCTGCGGCGGCGAAAAGACCAGCCAAGCAACGAAGGATATTGCCGCCGCAGTCTATGAAAGCATTGGCATGAAGGTGCTGCATGTCCGCAAGGAGATTGACGGATTCATCGCCGACCGTCTGCTCGAGGCCGTGTGGCGTGAGGCACTCTGGTTGATTAACGACGGCATCGCGACCGCTTCCGAAATCGATGATGCGATCCGCTTTGGCGCAGGGATGCGCTGGTCATTCATGGGCACATTCCTCGTCTACCGGCTGGCGGGCGGTGAAGACGGGATGCGGCACTTCCTCCACCAATTCGGCCCCTCGATGGAATGGCCTTGGACGAAGCTGATCGGCCCCAAATTGACCGATGAGCTGATCGAGACGATTTCCCGCCAGAGCGACGAACAGGCCGGCGGCATCGATCTGCGCACCTATGAGGGGCTGCGCGACGACTGCCTTGTTGACCTAACCCACGCGCTCGAACGCAACGATTTTGCTGCAGGCGCTGTGGCCCGGGCCCACCGTTTGCGACTGGGTGCTGGCCCCGCCGAAGTCGGCACGACACGCCCCGATGGGCGGCTGCTGACGATATCCACGCCTGTCCAGCCCGAATGGATCGACTATAACGAGCATCTCACCGAATATTGCTACCTCAAGCTGTTCGGCGATGCGACCGATGTCGTGCTGGCGAAGATTGGCGCGGGGCTGGATTATGTCGCGGCGGGATATTCCTGGTACACTGTTGAGACGCATATCCGCCATTTGGGTCAGGCGCGACTGGGGGAGCCTATCGAGGTTCGCACCCGCGTGCTGGCAGCGGACGCCAAGCGCCTTCATCTGTTCCACGAAATGGTCAGCCTCCGTCAGGATGCAGTGATCGCCACTGCCGAACACATGCTGGTGCATGTTGACGCCAAGGCAGAGAAATCGGCACCCGCCCCGCAGGAGATGCAGGATAAGGCGCAGGCCCTCGTCGCTGACCAATCGCCCCTGCCCCTGCCCGAAGCTATGGGTCGCCAGATCCGGATGCCCAACTGATCCGATTAGAAAGATTGAAACCACATGGCTTTGGTTGAAACCCGCTCAATCGACTACGTTCCTCTCGCTGAGCGGCGCGGGGAGGTGCGGCATCTTTGGCCCGTATGGTTCACCGGCGACGCGCATCTCGCAACGCTGGCAACAGGAGCGATCAGCGTCGTGGCTGGGCTGGACCTCTTTTGGTCAAGCCTGGCAGTCATTGGCGGCTGCGTTCTCGGCACCTTGCTGATGGCGCTCCATTGCTCGCAAGGACCGCACCTAGGCATGCCACAGATGATCCAGTCGCGCCCGCAATTTGGCTATAAAGGCGCCCTGCTTGTCTGGGTGGTCGCGCTCGTGACTTATATTGGGTTTAATGCGCTTAATCAGTCGCTGGCGGCAAGCACAGTCAAGGAACTGGTCGGCTTACCAGAAGGGCCAACGATCATCGCCTTCGCATGCGTCGCGGCCCTGATCGCGGCGGCGGGGTATGACCTGATCCACAAGGCGCAGCGCATATTGGCCTATCTCATGCTGGCGGTGTTGGCGGTCTACACCGTTGGGTTCTTCGCCGTCGTCGACCTCACAACCCTGCTGCGTCCCGGCGCGTTCAAGCCCACGCTGTTCCTGGTCCAATTCTTCGCCGCCGCTGGATACCAGCTGAGTTGGTCAATCTATGTCTCCGACTATTCGCGTTATCTCCCCCGCGAAGTGGGAATCCGCGCCTCCTTCCTCTGGACTTTCTGCGGGGCTTTCCTTGGTGGTGCATGGATGATGCTGGTCGGCGCGTTTGCAGCCGCGGCCTTTGCCGACGCAGATATTGTGGTTGCGCTGCGCAACAGCGCGGACGCGATGTTCGGCGGGTTTGGCATCATCATGCTTGTCGCCAGCTTTGGCGGGCTGATCACCATCACCTCGCTCAATCTCTATGGCTCTTCGCTCACCCTGCTCAGCGTGGTCGACAGCATCACCCCAATCCGGCTTGGGATCGCATCCCGCATGGTGGCTCTCAGCCTCGTCCTAGCCGCCTCTCTGGCCTTGTCGCTCGCCTTGGGCGATAATGTGCTCCACGCGCTGGAGGCTTTTCTCGGCATACTCGTCTACCTCTTTACGCCTTGGACTGCGATCAACCTTGTGGACTTCTTCTTCGTCCGAAAGGGCCGCTATTCGATCCGCGCGATGTTCATGGCAGACGGGCTCTATGGCCGTTGGAACTGGCGCGGGCTCACATCCTACGCCATCGGCTTCATTGCCATGATCCCGTTCTTCAAGACGGAACTTTTTGTCGGCCCCGTCGCTAAGGCACTCGGCGGGGCTGATATCTCAATGCTGATCGGCTTGCCCGTCTCAGCGGCGGTCTACCTGCTGCTTTGCCGCAGCATGGATCTTTCGGCTGAGCTGGCGCAGATCCCTGTGCTCGACAGCAATTTGGAAACGGAGCCGGTGCGATGAAGCTGCCTTTTCTAGCGGCAGCGGCACTGGCCTTTGCAGGGCCAGTGCTTGCGCAGCCCATCGATTTCCCCGATCATTTTGATTCAATAGGGACGCCGCTCCAAAGCATTAAGACCCGCGAAGGGCGCACGGTGCATTTTACCGACACGGGCGAGGCGGGCTGGACCCCCCTATTGTTCATCGGCGGCGTCGGCACGAGCGCCCGCGCCCCCGAACTGGTTGCGTTTCTGGAGACCCTGCGTCGGCGGCTCAAGGTGCGGATCATCGCAGTTGAGCGCAACGGGCTTGGCGATACGACCTATGACCCAGCATGGACATTCGACGACTATAATAGCGAGGTCCAGCAGGTTCTGGGCACGCTTCATATCGATCGGTTCGCGCTCGTCGCAATCTCGGGCGGCGGGGCTTATGCTGGGCATATTGCCGCCGCCATGCCCGAGCGCCTGGCCTCATGGCACATGCTTGCCGCAATTGCCTCTGCCCCGGCGGACAGTCCGGTGTGCACCGCCAATCCTGCGGCGTTGGAGGCCGGGTTGGCGCAGCAAGTCGGCGCGCCGCGAGACTTCTGGGCCATGCCCGCAAACGGGGTCGCCAGCAATGTCCCGGGCTTTGCTGACCGTGCCGCAGATGAAGGCGCCCACGCCTATTTCATCGCCGGACAGCGCGGCGACGCGCGCGGCGTGGCCCGTGAGTATCGGCGGTTTTGCGATGCACCGGCAGCGGTCTTAGCTTTGCCTGCCCCCGCCTTTTTTTATTATGGTGAGGCCGACCCGCTCGTTCCGCCAAATCAGGGCGCATATTGGTCCAGCAAAGTCGCGGGCAAGGTCACCTTCCGCCGCTATCCCGGCGAAGGCCATGATGTGCAATACCGCCATTGGGATCAACTCCTGCTTGATGTCGCGGGGCGGGGCGACCACACGCTGGTCTGCGAACGCGGTCGCGCCCGACTTGTGGCAGGCCTTGTTGAACCGGCACAGCTCACAGCGGGCGCAACTCTCGGCATCTGCGCTTGGCAGGCAGGACGCAAGGAGCAGCGATGATGGCACAAAAACCCTTGGAAGACGCCGGGCACGGGCTGCGCACTCCGCTTGAAGGTGTGGCCGCCCAGCCCTTGCAGCCCGGTGTTCAGATTGAGGCCCCCCTCCATCTGATCAGCCCAACCGTGCAGCGCGATTGGGTCGACTATAACGGGCATATGAGCGAATCGTGCTATCTGCTCGTATTCGGCGACCAATCGGACGCGTTCTTCCGTCTGATCGGGATTGACGAGGCCTATCGCGCGGGCGGATATTCCCTGTTCACAGTGCAAAGCATGATCTTCAATCTTGCCGAAGCCCATCTCGGCGATCCGCTTCAGCTCTCGCTTCAGGTGATCGATGCAGACGAAAAACGTCTGCATATCTTCCACGCCATGCACAATGCTGAGACGGGCGTGCTGCTGGCAACTGGCGAGCAGATGTTGGTGCATGTCGATATGGCCGCCGGGCGCAGCGCGCCGATGCCGCCGGATCTCTTTGCGCGGGTGCAGGCCGTGCGCGCAGCACACGCAGACCTTGCACGCCCTGCTCAAGCCGGGCGCAACATTGCCATCAAACGAAACCATGAAGGGAATGAGGGCTGATGCATTTCGAATTATCCTCTGAACAGCAAATGCTGGTCGAAACGGTGCGGCGCTTTGTCGAGAACGAACTTTATCCGCATGAGAAAATGGTCGAAGAGACCGACGACGTTCCGGCAGATCTTGCAGTCGAGATCCGTGCTAAGTCAAAGGCACTGGGGCTCTATGCCGTCAACATGCCGGTAGAGCTTGGTGGCGGCGGCCTTGGGTCGTTCGACACGACCTTGATGGAGCGTGAATTGGGTCGGGCCAGCTATGGCCTCCAGATGATGGTTGCCCGACCGAGCAACATTCTGCGCGGCTGCACGGGCAGTCAGATTGAGGATTATTTGCTGCCGACCATTCGGGGGGTTGCCATGACCGAGCCCGATGCGGGATCGGACGTTCGCTCGATGCGCACCTTTGCCCGCCGCGATGGCAGCGATTTCGTCATCAACGGCTCCAAGCATTTCATCAGCCATGCCGACGTTGCCGATTTCGTGATCCTCTGCGCGGCCACCGGCGAAGCGGGCGGAAAAAAGACAATCAGCTGCTTCCTCGTCGATTTCGACACGCCCGGCCTGACCCGGCGGCGCGGGCCGAAGTGCGTTTCGCACCGGGGCTATCACCAATGCGAGCTGATTTTTGAGGATTGCCGCGTGCCTGCCTCCAGCCTCCTCGGTGAGCTTGACAAGGGTTTCGAGTTGATGGGTCAATGGCTGGGCTCGACCCGCCTGCAAGTTGCGACCACTTCGGTCGGCCGTGGGCAGCGCGTGCTCGAAATGGCGACGCAATGGGCCGCGACACGCAAGCAATTTGGCCAAGCCATCGGCAAATTTCAGGGCACCGGCTTCAAACTGGCGGACATGAAGACAGAGTTAGAAGCAGCTGAACTCTTGACCTTCCGCGCCGCTTGGAAGGACGATCAGGCTATGATGACCGATACCGACGCAGCGATGGCCAAGCTGTTCGCCTCCGAAGCGCTCGCGCGGGTGACCGACAATGCGTTGCAGATTTTCGGCGGAATGGGCTTGATGGATGAGCTCCCGATTGAACGGTTCTGGCGCGACGCCAGGGTCGAACGGATCTGGGATGGCACCAGCGAGATCCAGCGTCATATCATCAGCCGCGCGCTGCTCCGTCCGCTGGAAGTATGAGCGCCGACAGATTAGCCCGCCTGCTGCGCCCGCGCAGTCTGGCGATTGTGGGCGGAAAGGCAGCGGAGGAGGCAGTGCGCCAATGCCGCGCGCTGGGCTTTGCCGGGCCGATCTGGCCAGTGAACCCAAAGCGGGAGACGATGGGCGGCCTGCCCTGCTTTCCTGATCTGGACACGCTACCCGCCGCGCCCGACGCTGTCTTTCTCGCCGCACCCGCGCCAGCAACCATTGCGCTGGCAGGGGATCTTGCCGGTGCGGGCGGTGCAATTTGCTATGCGTCCGACTTTGCAGAAAGCGGAGAGGATGGGCAGACCCGGCAGGCAGAGTTGATCGCCGCTGCCCGTGGCGTGCCGATCATCGGCCCCAATTGCTATGGCATGCTCAATCTGTTCGACCGCGTGGCGCTGTGGCCTGACCAGCATGGCTGCCTGCCCATCGATGCAGGGCGCGGCATCGCCATTGTGAGCCAGAGCGGCAATTTGGCGCTCAACTTTACGATGCAAACGCGCGGGCTGCCCATTGGTTATGTCATCTCGGTCGGCAATTGCGCGGATGTAACGCCGGCAGACCTCATCGAAGCGCTCATTCAAGATGAACGGGTCAGCGCGATCGGGCTGCATCTGGAAGGGCTGGGGTCGGTCGCGCGGTTCTCAGAGGCGTGTCTTGCGGCGCGCGCAGCCAGTGTGCCGCTGGTAGCGCTTAAAACGGGCGCTTCAGAAAAGGGCGCGGCACTGACGCTATCGCACACCAGTTCGCTCGCGGGTGCCGACGCGCTGTGCGATGCGCTGTTCGCGCGCTATGGCGTGGCCCGGGCGCATGATCCGGCGAGCTTTCTTGAAACGCTCAAGCTGCTCCATGTGAGCGGGCCGTTGCGAGGACGACGGATCACCAGCGCCAGTTGCTCGGGCGGCGAAGCCTCGCTCACCGCCGACCTTGCAGAGCACGTCGGGCTGGAGACGCCGGACTTTCCACCCGCGACACAGGCCGAACTTGAAGCCGTTCTGGGGCCGCGCGTGAACGTCGCCAATCCGCTCGATTACCACACCTATATCTGGGGCGATGCAGCGGCGCAGACGGCGTGCTTTGCTTTGCGGGCATGCTGGGGGCGGATTTCGAAGCCTCACTGCTCATCCTCGATTTTCCCCGCGCAGACCGCTGCACAAGCGCGGATTGGGACGTAACCATCGCGGCGTTCCTTGCCGCGGTGCATGAC
>RFSU01000013.1 GCA_009923795.1 Sphingomonadaceae bacterium | reverse complement strand
ATAATGGCGATGGGGTGGGGGCGCAGCTTTGCATTAATCGCATCCATCAGGCGAAAGGCCGTGAAAGGGCGGGTGATCTCGACATGGGCGGCCATGGCCTCTGCATGGACGCCCGCGTCGGTGCGTCCAGCCGCGTGGACGGCTGCGTCCTCGCCTGTAATTGCCTTGACTGCCTCTTCAATGGCTTGCTGCACGCTGGGGCCATGTGCCTGCCGTTGCCATCCCATGAAAGGGCGGCCGTCAAACTCAACAGTTAGTCGAAAGCGCGTCATGAGAGCTGCGTTCCCACGGGTAAGGAAAAGCCCCGAAGCAGTTCAGCGGGCGGCATGGCTGATTTGCCTGCCCGTTGGATGAGGATGGGGCGGAGCGCGCCTACGCCACACGCAATGGTCAACTGCGCGTCGATGACGTCACCGGCTCTGCCGCTGGACTTGAGACACTCCGCTGCCAAGATGCGGAACCGCTCACCCTGATACTCAAAAAATGCGCCGGGGGCTGGTGCAAAGGCACGCACTTGCCGTTCAATCTCAACAGCGGGTCGCGTAAAATCAATGCGGCTTTCGGCCTTGTCGATTTTGGCGGCATAGGTCACGCCCGCTTCTGGCTGGGGAATGGCAGGATGATCCTTGAGCGACGCCAGAACATCGACAAGCAGATCTGCGCCCATCTCAGCAAGCTCTGCTGTCAGCGCACCGCCCGTCTTGCCGCCAATTGGGGTGGATTGAATGGCGCGCATGTCTCCGGTGTCGAGCCCAACATCCATTTGCATGATGGTTACGCCGGTTTCTGCGTCGCCCGCAAGGATGGCGCGTTGCACCGGGGCTGCACCCCGCCAGCGGGGCAGGAGTGAGGCATGAACATTCAAGCAGCCAAATTTTGGGGCGTCGAGGATCGCCTTAGGGAGAATCAGGCCATAGGCCGCAACCACAGCCATATCGGCTTTTAAGTCAGCAAAGCTCCTTTGAGCATCCTCCTCCTTCAGCGTCACGGGCGTATGGACAGCCAGACCCAGTTCCTCGGCCCTTTTGTGGATGGGTGTTGGGGAGAGCGCCTTGCCGCGGCCAGCCGGGCGGGGCGGCTGCGAATAGACAGCGCAAATATCATGCCCTGCCGCCACAAGGGCGTCCAATGTTGGAACGGCAAAATCGGGTGTGCCCATGAAGATGATCCGCATCTTTTCTTCCAAGCCCTTGGCAAGCCGCAATGCAACCCCCTATCAGCATTCTCATGGCTTCGATTGAGATTGAAAATTTGGCTCAGGCGCTTGCGCGACTGCCGGGACTTGGCCCGCGGTCGGCCCGGCGTGCGGTCTTGCACCTGCTCAAACGACGGGAAGGGGCCATGCTGCCACTGCTGCGCGCGCTGGAACAAGTGACCGAAAAGCTGGCCACCTGCCATGTCTGCGGCAATGTCGATACAATTGACCCCTGCGGAATCTGTGTCGATCCGAGGCGCGAAGGGCGCATGTTGTGCGTGGTAGAAGACGTCTCTGACCTTTGGGCGCTGGAACGGTCTCGTCTCTTTCCGGGAAAATTTCATGTTCTGGGCGGGCGTTTATCCGCTTTGGAAGGTGTACGACCCGAAGATTTGAATATTGCTAGCCTGTTATCCCGCATTGCTGCGGGAGATATTGATGAGGTCGTGCTTGCCATGAATGCGACGTTAGAGGGGCAGACAACCGCCCATTATATCGCAGAACGTCTCGAAAACGCGCCGATCCGTATCACGCAGCTGGCCCATGGCCTTCCTGTTGGGGGGGAGCTTGACTATCTTGACGACGGAACGCTGGCTCAAGCGCTGCGTGCGCGTCGTCCCGTCTCTTGACCCTGACCCTTCGCAAACCTAACTGACAGTCATGGCCATTCTTCCCATCATTGAAACGCCCGATGCGCGTTTGAAAACCATCTCTACGCCCGTCGATGGCGTGGATGACGCTCTGCGCGCCTTCATCAAGGACATGTTTGACACCATGTATGATGCGCCGGGCATCGGCCTTGCCGCCATTCAGGTGGGTGTGCCGAAGCGGGTGCTGGTGATTGATTTGCAGGAAAAGGATGAAGAGAGCGGGGCCGTCATCCGTGAGCCGCTCGTGTTCATTAACCCAGAAATTGTGGAAATGTCGGAAGACCTAACGGTTTATAGCGAAGGCTGCTTGTCCGTCCCGGATCAATATGCTGATGTGGAGCGGTCCGCCATCATCAAGGCCAAATGGCTGGATGAGACTGGCAAGGCGCATGAAGAGGTGATTGAGGGGTTGCTCGCCATTTGCTTGCAACATGAAATGGACCATTTGAATGGCATCCTCTTCATCGATCATCTGTCAAAGCTCAAGCGGGATATGGTCCTTAAGAAGCTAGCCAAGGCGCGCAAAATGGCCGCTTAATTGGCCATTCAGGCCTGTCATTCTTTCGTTCATAAGCCCTTTTCAAAGACAATTGTTCATTCTATGTTCCGCTTATGACTGCGGACACATCTCTATTCTCGATTTTTCTGCCTCTCTTCGGAGGGCTTGGCCTTGGATCCCTGATTGGCTGGTTGTTGGCCGGACGGAGCGCAGGTCGGCTGCGGACCGATTGGGAACTCGCCAAGGCAGAAACTGAGAGGCTTCAGGCGGATTTTCGTGCCGCTATTTCTGATCTGGAAAAGGCGCTGGTCGAACGGGACGAAGCCCGGATTGCGGTGAGTGCGCTGACGGCTGAGCAAAAGGTAAAGGATGAGGCGCACGCCGCCCAGATTAAAGCCTTACAAGATGCCAAAGAGGTGTTGAGCGCGCAGTTTAGCGAGGTAGGCGGCAAGATTTTGGAGGCTGCCCAAAAGCAGTTTCTTGAACGCGCTGACGCGCGGTTCAAGCAATCAGAAGAATTGGCAGGGCAGGGGATTAAGGCCTTGCTTCAGCCGGTGCATGAGCGCCTGCAACGCTATGAAGAGCAAGTGACCAAGGTTGAAACCGAACGCCGCGATGCCTTTGGCGTACTTCATGGACAGATTGCCGCCATGCGCGAGGGCACAGAACGCGTTTCCAGTGAGGCTGCAAAGCTCGTCAACGCTCTGCGCAATGCCCCTAAGGCGCGCGGGCGCTGGGGGGAGCAGCAGTTACGCAATGTTCTGGAAAGCTGCGGACTGGCCGAACATGCAGACTTTATGACGGAAGTGAGCGTCGCCGATGGCGAAGGCGGTCGCTTGCGGCCGGATGTGATTGTGAAAGTGCCCGGCGGTAAGTCGCTGGTCATTGACGCAAAGGTGTCGCTCAATGCCTATCAGGATGCCTTTGGTGCGGTGGATGAGCAGGATCGCGAAGTCCAACTCGCAGCGCATGCGACTGCCATGAAGGCACATGTGAACACGCTCGGCAATAAAGCCTATTGGAGCCAATTTCCCGATGCTCCCGATTATGTGATCATGTTTGTTCCCGGCGAACATTTCTTAACCGCAGCATTAGAGCAGGATCATCAACTTTGGGATTATGCGTTTGATCGCAAGGTCTTATTGGCTACTCCTACGAATTTGATTGCAATTGCGCGGACCGTTGCGGCGGTTTGGAAGCAAGAGACAATGGCCGGTCAGGCGCGCGAAATTGCAGAATTGGGGCGGGAGCTTTATAGCCGTCTGGCGACGATGGGCGGCCATGTTGGCCGAATGGGGCGCAATCTTGATACCGCCGTCTCTGCTTATAATGCGATGGTCGGCAGCCTTGAGAGTCAGGTTATGACTTCGGCGCAACGATTTGAAAAACTTGGTGTTGATACGGGCGCAAAGGCAATTGAAACGCTCCCGATTGTGGAGCAGGCGGCGCGCCCTCTGGCCAAGTTGGCGCCGCCCTCTGCGGAGAGCAGCGACTAAGCTATCGCCGCCGAAGCTGGTTCAAGACCTCATACGCCATCACAGACGTCGCAACGGCGGCGTTGAGGCTATCCGCCTTACCCATCATCGGCATCTTCACAAGAAGATCGCAATCTTCCTCATAAGTCTCTGGTAAACCTTGAGATTCATTCCCGACCAGCAAGAAGACGGGTGGTGTATATTGGGGGGCTTGATAGTCCTGATCGGTATTGAGGCTGGTGCCAATGAGTTGGCCGGGGCCTTGCCGAAGCCATTCCATAAACTCCGGCCAGCTTGCCTTGCTGATCACTTGGGTAAACAAAGCCCCCATGCTGGCTCGGACGGCCTCCACTGAAAAGGGATCGGTGCAGTCATCAATGAGAATCAGGCCGCCAGCGCCGACCGCATCACCGGTCCGCAAAATGGTGCCCAGATTTCCGGGGTCGCGCAGGCGTTCCGCCACAATCCAGATATCCGACTTTGTGCGATCCACGTCCGCCAAGGCTGTCCAGCGTTCTTCATAAACGCCGAGCACGGCCCCCGGATTATCCTTGCCAGAAAGCTTCGACAAAATGTCGGGGGATGTCACAAACACCTCTCCACCTGCGTCCTCAGTCGCAGTGATGAGCTGCTGAACCAGTGGGTGGCGCGCGCTTTCTGGTGCAAACCAAAGCATATGGGGCGCGCGGCCAGCCTCTAGGGCTTCTGTCAGAATGCGCAGGCCTTCGGCCAAAAACAGGCCTTCAAGGCGACGTGCCTTTTTGTCGCGCAAAGCTTTGACGCGTTTGACCAGCGGATTGGAATATCCCGAAATATCGCGGGGCATGGCGGTCTATTCGGCTTCGTGAAAGCGGGCTTCGACCAGATCGGCAAGCTGCGTCACGGCGTCTTCTGCGCCGTCCCCTTCAGCTCGGATCGTAATGACGTCGCCAAGGGCTGCTCCAAGCATCATCAGTCCCATGATGGAAGTGCCGACAACAGCTGTGCCCTCTTTTTCGACCTCTACCTTGACCGTGAGGCCGCTTGCCATCGTCACAAATTTGGCGCTGGCGCGCGCGTGCAGGCCGCGGCGATTGCAAATGGTGACGGTGCGGCTGATCATCATGCGGCTTGTTCACCCAAAACTTCAGATGCGACGGAGATGTACTTTCGGCCAGCTTCTCGAGCCGCCGCCACAGCTTCGACCACTTTCATTCGGCGCCGTGCGCTTTCCAGACGGATCAGCATGGGCAGGTTGATTCCGGCGATCACCTCAACGCGGCCGACATCCATAAGGGAAATGGCCAGATTAGAGGGGGTGCCGCCGAACAAGTCGGTCAGAACGATTACGCCGCTTCCGCTCTCAACCTTGGCAATAGCAGCAGCAATATCGGCACGGCGTGCTTCCATATCATCGTCCGGCCCGATGCAAATTGCCTCAATGGCAGTCTGCGGCCCGACGACATGCTCCATGGCTGTCACAAACTCGGTTGCAAGGCGTCCATGCGTTACGAGCACTAGACCAATCATCAACCACCCCGTCTCACTGTGTCGGGCTCGCCTGAGCGCCGGACTCGTCTTCTTTGCCTGCACTGTCGCCGGCGGCCTCTATGTCTCTATGAGACAAAATAGGCGTGAACCCATGGTTCGCCAAGTGACGCGCGACTCGTTCCGCCACATGAACAGACCGATGGCGGCCGCCCGTACACCCAAAAGCGATCGTCACATAGGCTTTTCCTTCAAGCCCGTAACGGGGGAGGAGTGTCAGCAGCAGCCCTTCGATCTGACGAACAACATCTTCATAGGCAGGGTCTTCCGCAATAAAGCGAGAGATGCGGGCATCGAGGCCCGTCAGCGGCCGTAGTGCTGCATCCCAATGCGGGTTTCGCAAAAAGCGCATGTCAAAAACAAGATCCGCATTTCTAGGAAGGCCGCGTGCATAGCCAAAGGATAGGACGGCAATATTCATGCCCACATCGCCCCAGTCACCAAAGCGCGTGCGGATTTCTTGCTTTAGGGCATTGGTTCTGCTCGCGGTGGTATCGATGACGTGTTCGGCCCAGCGGCGCAGCGGGGCAACAAGTTCCCGTTCGCTCGCAATACCATCCTTGGCTGGGCGGTCTGCTGCAAGCGGGTGGCGTCGTCGGGTTTCGGAATAGCGGCGCTCTAGCTCGCTGCCCGCGCAATCGACAAAAAGCATCGAAATGGGGCGACTTTCCCCATCTGGCAGGGCGTTGACCCGCGCGACGATCTGATCTGCGTCAAACCCCCGTGTCCGGCTGTCGATGCCTAAAGCGAGCGGGCGTTCTCCTGTCGCGCCTTCGGGAGCACGCGTCGCCAGCAAACGATCAAGCAGTTGAAAGGGTAGATTGTCGACAACCTCCCACCCCATATCCTCTAAAGTGTCGAGAACGGTTGATTTACCAGCCCCCGACATGCCGGTGACAAGGAGGATCCGTTCTGGTCCAGAAATGCTCATAACGGGCCTATGCCATGCGAGAGTGCCATTTCGATCTTCAAGGGCGCAGAGGCCTCCAACGCAGATAAGGCGATCCGTGGTATCATTACGCCAGCAATATCCTGAAAAGTCGGTTCGGGGAGGCGATCTGGAAGATCGGCGAGGTCAACATAGAGCTGAATTTGGGCGTTAGGTGTGAATGGCAAAGTGCAAATGCCGACGCCCCGAACCTCGATTTTTCCCTCAAGTTGGTTTGGCGGCGATGCCATAAGGGCATTGTCCTTCTTGGTCAGATTGACATAATCGTCGGCCACCAACATCGCTCCGCGGTCGATAAGGCGCAAGGCCAGATCTGACTTTCCGGTTCCGGACGCGCCGATTAACAAAATGCCCTTGTCCTTCACACAGACGCAGCTTGCATGAAGCAGCAAGGGGGCGGTCATGACCGCTTCCGGCGCGCGGAGGGGAGCGTGACGACAAACATCGCGCCGCCTGCGCCTGATGGACGGTCCCGCACGTCAATCGTCCCGTCATGGGCAAGGACAATGGTGCGCGCAATTGATAAGCCCAATCCGGAATGCCGGCCAAAGGCGGCAATATCTGACCGGTCACTATGGAAACGCTCAAAAATCGCGTCGCGACGATCTGCCGATACGCCCGGCCCTTCATCCTCGACCGACGCAATGACCTGCCCATTTGACGCCGTGGCTGCCACCTGAACAACGCCGTTCTCAGGCGAAAAGGAAATGGCATTATCAAGCAGATTGTCGAACATGCGCTCTATACGGCCCGGGTCGCCCATAATTGTGGTGGAGCCTCTTTGGGGGCGTGCAAAGGCAATGCGGATGCTATTATTTGCACCACGCGCATCGCGTTCGGCTAAAAGCCTCTCCAGCAATTGACCAATATCCATCTTCTCAAACCGGGTGCGGGTTAACTGCGCATCCATGCGGCTCGCCTCTGCGATATCTGTAATCAACTTATCGAGCCGATGAACATCAGCCGTGGCTATGTCCATTAATTGTTTTTTAAGCGCAGGGTCTGAGACGTTACCCATTGTCTCTAAGGCGGATGACAAGGATGCCAGCGGATTTTTCAGTTCATGCGCTACGTCTGCCGCAAATGCCTCTGTCGCATCGATCCGCTCTCTTAAGGTCTCTGTCATGTCCGATAAGGCACGGGACAGGGCACCAATCTCATCACTGCGATGGATTTGCGGTATCTTGATATCCCGTTCCCGGCCAAGGCGAACATGTTCAGCCGCAAGAGCGAGGGTGCCCAGCGGGACGGCAATTGTTCGGGCCAGAAAGCGGGAGAGTAGGATAGAGGCCAGCAGGGTGATACCGACAATCAGCCCCAGGCTGCTTCGTTCTGATCGGATCAGGCGGCGCACATCGCGTGCGTGCGTGTCAGTTACCAGCGCCATTTCGGGCACAGTGCCGAGTTGCGCCCGCGCGGTCACGATGTGCGTTCGGTCCTCGGCAAGTGTGATGGTGACATCCGACCTGGGAATGGCGTCAAAGTTCGTAAATTGGGGAATGGCCGGCGCGCGGACAATTACGTCAATTGTGTCATCAAGAACGGCGGCGACCTTGCGATCCCAACGTTCATCTTCTGAATTGATCAGGGTGATGTTGGGGGGATGTATCCGCCAACTATCCAAAACAATCTGTTTGCCTTTGATCAAGCGTATTCTGCTGCCTGTTTGCAATCCAAGTCGCGCAATATCACCGGGCCATTGGCTGCGATCTGCAAGGCTGAGCATGGTCGCCATCAGTCGCGCTTCAGAGCTGGCCTGCGCCATGCGTTCTGCGATCAATCGACTGCGGATGGAGTCAAGGTAGACAAGGCTCCCCGCCAGCAGGGCGACAGGCAGCAGGTTGACGAGCAAAATCCGCCAGCTGAGCGAAACGCGCCCGGTCCACCGCAAACGAAGATCGCGTGCCTCAGCCACCAGTGAACCGATATCCTGCGCCGTAAAGCGTATCGATGGAGTCAAAAGCGGCGTCTGCCACCCTGAATTTCTTTCGAAGACGCTTTATGTGACTGTCGATGGTACGATCATCGACATAAATATCGTCCTGATAGGCTGCATCCATCAGTTGACTGCGGGATTTGACGACGCCCGGCCTTTGGGCGAGCGCCTCTAAAATCATGAATTCTGTTACCGTCAGGGCAACATCGCAGCCCTTCCAGCGCACGCGATGCCGGGCGGGATCCATTTCCAAAGCGCCACGGACCATGATTTGATTTTCGGCCGCGCCCTCATCGTCGGGGGTAAGATTATTCAGATCGACTCGCCGGAGAATTGCGCGAATTCGCGCCAGTAAGAGGCGTTGTGAAAACGGCTTTGCAATATAATCATCGGCTCCAAGGGAAAGACCGAGCTCTTCATCGATTTCATCGTCTTTGGAGGTGAGGAAGATGACAGGCATTTGGGACGTTTCGCGCAATCGGCGAAGCAGCTCCAACCCATCCATGCGCGGCATTTTAATGTCGAAAATGCCGAGATCTGCGGGGTTTTCGGCCAGCGCCTTTAGCGCGGCTTCGCCGTCTGTATAAACCCGTGTGCGAAAACCCTCTGCCTGAAGCGCGATCGAAACCGACGTCAGGATGTTTCGATCATCGTCAACAAGCGCGATTGTCTTGTCCATCAAAGCTTACCTAAGTCGCGCAGCATTTTCCTTCCTTAGAAACATTCGATGTTTACGGCAATGTTGCGCATAAAGCACAAAGGGCGCGCTTGACGATATTTCTTGGCGCGGTTACGCGCCCTCGATCATCCGGTATATTTTTGGAGATAGTCCAGTGGCCGACAGAGTCCCCGCTTTCACCCTTGCTCAACAGGGACTGCATACGAATGCGGCCATCCACTGGAATTTGCTCACCAGTCCATTGATTGAAGAAGCCTTGCGCCGATGCGAGGGCATTCTCGCCGCTGATGGCCCGTTGGTAGTTGAAACTGGCAAGCACACGGGGCGTTCTGCCAAGGATAAGTTCATCGTCAAAGACGCAGAGACGGAAGATACGGTATGGTGGGGAAAAACCAACGTTCCGATGGATCCCGTCTTTTTCAACGCTTTGAAAGAAGATTTCCTTGCTGAAGTCGCAAAGCGGGACACGCTTTTTGTAGCTGACCTTTTTGGCGGATCGCAGCCGGAACATCGCGTTCGCGTTCGCGTCGTCAATGAATATGCCTGGCACAATCTCTTCATTCGGACATTGCTGGTGCGTCCCAAAGAGGAAGAGCTGGCGGGCTTTGTTCCGGAATACACAATTATCGATCTTCCAAACTTCCGGGCCGATCCGGAACGCCATGGCTGCCGCAGCGAAACAGTCGTCGCTGTCAATTTCAGCGAGAAACTGATTCTCATTGGCGGCACGGCTTATGCCGGTGAAATGAAGAAGTCGGTGTTCGGCATCCTCAATTATCTGCTGCCAGCCAAGGGCGTGATGCCGATGCATTGCTCCGCGAATATTGGCGCAAATGGCGACACGGCGATTTTCTTTGGCCTGTCAGGCACAGGTAAGACGACGTTGTCGGCAGATGCCAGCCGCACATTGATTGGCGATGATGAGCATGGCTGGTCGGACACGGCGGTCTTTAACTTTGAAGGTGGTTGCTACGCCAAGATGATCCGTCTCTCGGCAGAGGCCGAACCGGAAATTTTTGCGACGACCAAGCGGTTTGGCACGGTGCTGGAGAATGTCGTGATCGATCCGGTCACGCGCCAGCTTGATCTGGATGACAACAGCTTGGCTGAAAACAGCCGTGGGTCCTATCCGATTGACTTCATCCCCAACGCCTCGGCTGAAAATATGGGGCCGGTACCAAAGAATATCATCATGCTGACAGCGGACGCCTATGGCGTTTTGCCCCCCATCGCGAAGCTGACGCCGGATCAGGCCATGTATCACTTCCTGTCGGGCTACACAGCGCGTGTCGCTGGCACGGAAATCGGCGTGACAGAGCCAGAAGCGACCTTTTCGACCTGCTTCGGTGCGCCCTTCATGCCGCGCCACCCGTCGGTCTATGGTAATCTTTTGAAGGAACGCATTGCGAAGGGCAGCGTGACGTGCTGGCTGGTCAATACCGGCTGGACCGGCGGAAAAGCGACCATGCCGGGCGTCAACCGTATGCCGATTAAGGCGACGCGCGCGTTGCTCAACGCGGCGCTCGACGGCAGCCTGAATACGGCTGAGTTCCGCAAGGACCCGAATTTTGGCTTTGATGTTCCTGTGTCCGTCCCAGGTGTGGACAGCAAATTGCTAGACCCGCGCAAGGCCTGGGAAGACGTGGATCATTATGATCAGACCGCCCGGACGTTGGTGCAGCAGTTCATCGATAATTTTTCTCAGTTTGAGGATCATGTCGATGAGGGTGTTCGTCAGGCTGCGCCGAAGGCGGCCTGAGTGTAGAGGAAGGTTGAGGTCATGACCTTGGACACCTTCCTTGCCCCGCGTTCTGCGCTCTACATGCCTGCATCCAATGCGCGGGCGATTGAAAAGGCGCGTTCTCTGCCTTCGGATATGATCATTCTCGATCTAGAGGATGCCGTAAAGCCGGGGATGAAGGACGAAGCGCGGCTTGCCGCAGTCGACGCTATGGCAGAAGGTTTTGGCGGGCGCTTGACTGCAATCCGCGTCAATGCTGCGGAGACAATCTGGCACAAGGCAGATCTTATGGCCGTGCGAGAGGCCAAATGTGATTTTGTTGTCCTGCCCAAGGTTGAGGATGCCGTAATCGCACAGCATGTGGCAGAACAGGTGCGCAAGCCTTTGCTCGCCATGATTGAGACGCCGCGAGGGGTTTTGCATGCTGCGGAGATTGCAGAGGCAGAGGATGTGGCCGGGTTCCTTGTTGGCTCAAATGATCTTGCGAATACGCTCCGCCTGCCGCCCTCAAGTGGCAGGCATGCCTTGGCTATGGCGCTGCAAACAATCATTCTTGCCGCTCGGGCAGCGGATATTTGGGTTTTGGATACCGTTTTCAATGATTTGAATGACCCCGACGGCTTAGATTCGGAATGCCGGGAAGGGCGCGCCTTGGGCTTTGATGGGAAAAGCCTGATCCACCCCAATCAAATCGATATTGCCAACGCCGCCTTCATGCCCAGCGAGAGCGAAATAGAGGACGCCAAAGCTCTTCTGGCCGCGGCCTCAGGCGGCGCGGAGCGATTTAGGGATCGCATGGTTGAGACCATGCATGTCGATATGGCAAAACGCGTACTACAGCGCGCCGGCCTGTCCAACTAAACTAGGGCCGGCGGGTCACCGCTAGGTTATCTTTGCGCGAGGAGCCAAGTGACGAGTTCCTTGCGCTTGGCTTCATCCTTCATTCCACTGTACGACATTTTATTGCCGGGAACGAGCGCGCGGGGATTTTCGAGCCATTTGTTGAGCGTTTCTTCATCCCAGACAAGGCCAGACGCCTTCAGCGCTGGGGAGAATTGATAGCCAGCCAATTCACCGGCCTTGGTGCCAGCAATGCCCCAAAGATTGGGGCCAAGCCCATTTGGCGCACCCTTGGCAACCGCGTGGCAGGCCGCACATTGGGCAAACCCATCGGGCCGTGCGCCTGCCGAACTGGTCTGCACCGGCGCGCTGGTTTCTGTCGCGCTGCTCTCTTCTGAGCTTTCGCTCGAGGATTGAGACCCGCAGGCGGCGAGTAAAACAAGGCCTGCCAAAGCACCAAATGTCTTCATGCGTCGATTACCTCTTCGTCTATTCGGGATGCATTTTCTTGAATGAAGCGGAAGCGATGCTCTGGGTTTTTGCCCATCAACCTGTCAACCAGATCGCGTACGCCGGCACGCTCTTCATATTCTTGCGGCAGGGTGACACGGATCAGCGACCGTGTCTTGGGATCCATTGTCGTTTCCTTCAACTGGCCCGGGTTCATTTCTCCCAAGCCTTTGAATCGAGAGACGTCTACCTTCTTGCCCTTAAACTCATTTGCCTCAATCTGCGCGCGATGGGCGTCATCGCGGGCGTAGAGCGATTTTGCCCCAACGGTCAGGCGATAGAGTGGGGGCTGGGCAATGTAGAGGTGCCCGCGACGGACTATATCCGGCATTTCCTGAAAGAAGAATGTCATCAACAGCGTTGCGATATGGGCACCATCCACATCGGCGTCTGTCATGATAATGATGCGTTCATAGCGCAAAACATCTGGGTTACAGTCTTTGCGCATGCCGCAACCCATCGCGAGCGCGAGATCCGCAATTTCAGAATTGGCGCGGATCTTATCAGATGTGGCGGAGGCGACGTTCAGAATTTTACCGCGAATTGGCAAAATTGCCTGCGTCTTGCGGTCGCGTGCCTGTTTTGCAGATCCACCTGCGCTATCGCCTTCGACGATGAATAATTCTGTTCGTTCCGGCCCATCTTCTGAGCAGTCGGTCAGCTTGCCTGGCAAACGCAGTTTGCGGGCAGATGTTGCGGTTTTCCGCTTGATTTCCTTTTCTGCCTTGCGCCGGAGACGATCATCCATCCGATCCAGCATGAAACCGAGCAGCGCCTTGCCGCGCTCCATATTGCCAGAAAGGAAATGGTCAAAATGATCGCGCACGGCATTTTCAACAAGCCGGGCAGCTTCTGGGGAGGTCAGGCGGTCTTTGGTTTGGCTCTGAAACTGAGGATCGCGGATGAAGACCGACAGCATGACTTCTGATCCGGTCACCACATCTTCGGCTTGAAGGCCTTCTGCTTTTTTGAGACCCACCAGCGTCCCAAAGGCGCGAACGCCTTTCACAATCGCGGCGCGCAGGCCCGATTCATGCGTTCCACCATCTGGCGTGGGAATGGTGTTGCAATAATAGCTGTAACTGCCTTCTGACCAAAGCGGCCAGGCAACAGCCCATTCAACGCGGCCTTGATCGTCCGGAAAATCTTGTGTCCCGGCAAAAAAATCGGCCGTTACGCATTCGCGGTCCCCAATTTGCTCCAGCAAATGGTCGGCCAGACCACCGGGGAATTGGAACACGGCTTCTTCAGGGGTGTCGTCAGAAATGAGGGCGGCGGCGCATTTCCAGCGTATTTCAACGCCTGCAAACAAATAGGCTTTGGAGCGTGCCAACCGGAATAAGCGGTTGGGTTTGAAGCTCATTTCCCCGAAAATTTCTTGATCTGGGGTAAATGCAACGCTTGTGCCGCGGCGATTATTGACCGGGCCAAGTTTTTCCAGCGGGCCTAATGTCTGGCCGCGTGAGAAGCGTTGGCGGAACAGCTCTTTGTTACGGGCAACTTCGACAACGGTGTCTGAGGACAAGGCGTTCACAACCGAGACACCAACACCGTGCAGACCACCCGAAGTGGCGTAAGCCTTGCCGTTGAATTTGCCGCCGGAATGGAGCGTCGACAAAATGACCTCAAGGGCAGATTTGTCTGGGAATTTGGGGTGGGGATCAACGGGGATACCACGGCCATTATCCGTTATGGTCAGCCGATTTCCCGCCTCCAGCAGGATTTCAATGCGTGTGGCGTGGCCTGCAACGGCTTCATCCATCGCATTGTCGAGAACTTCTGCAGCGAGGTGGTGATAGGCGCGCTCATCCGTGCCGCCAATATACATGCCCGGTCGCCGCCGGACTGGCTCCAGACCCTCAAGAACCTCAATTGAAGATGCGTCATACCCAGAAGAGGCGGCAGGTGTGGACGCAAACAGATCTTCAGACATGGCAGGGATATAGTCGTGCCTGAGTCAGCCGTGCAAGCGTCACTTTAGACTTATCCCCCGCTGGGTTTCGCACCCAGAATAGCGAATGGAAGCGGCTTACGATCGCGGCGCGGCATTTGTGCCTGATAGGCAAGGCTGCAGTGGTTGACGCAATAGGGAAAGCCGGGGTTAACCCTGTCCCCACAAAAGTGGAAATCAGGCTCACCGGGGTGGCCAAGAGGCCATTTGCAGATACGATCATTAAGATCGAGCAGAGATGTCTTGTCCGCAATTTCCGGGCTGGGGCGCGCAGGAACGAGGCGACGTGGCGGCGCTGGCGGCGGCGGTGAGGATTGTTCGCCAGGGTTTTGGCGCACAAAGCCACCCGGACCAATCGATCGGATCGTCGGGGGCATCTGATCAGGGTTGGCCGTTCGAACTGGCTTATGGATAGGCGAATGTTCTGCCGCGCGCGGTTGCGGCGCGGGCGCTTGCGGCGCGGGCGCTTGCGGCTTTACTGCAGGCGCAGCAGCAGGTGCTTTGGCGCGCGGCGTCGCTGGCTTGCGACTTGCTCCGCCTTCGCCATCGCTGGACTTGACTGGAGATGGACGAGATTGAAGCCCTAGGCGATGGGCCTTGCCTATTACGGCATTGCGGCTCACGCCGCCAAGCTCTTCTGCAATTTGGGATGCTGTCATCCCCTTGCTCCACATCGTTCTTAGCTGTTCGATGCGTTCATCGGTCCAGGACATGTACTCACCATTTCAAACTATTAGGACTGACCGCCACCCTTGCGACAATCGGCCTTAGCCGATAGGCGATTACGTCATGAACAGCGAGTCCGAAATTGCCATACACAACCAACCCGGTGTTCCCGCCATTCGCGCGGTCAACTGGGGAGGTCTTCAAGCTCTCTATGTGAAGGAGGTTCGGCGCTTTTTCAAGGTGCAGCTCCAAACCATTTGGGCGCCTGCGTTAACAACGCTTTTGTATCTGGTGATTTTTACTGTTGCTCTCGCTGGGGTCCGCAAAGAGATTCTTGGCGTTCCATTCGGAGATTTTCTGGCCCCGGGTCTAATTATCATGGGCATGATGCAGAATAGTTTTGCCAATTCCAGCTTTTCGCTGCTGGTCGGTAAAATTCAGGGCACGATTATTGATTACCTTATGCCACCTCTCTCATCGGCAGAGGTTTTATTTGGTCTTGCGGGGGCATCTGTTACGCGTGCCGTGTTCGTCGGGGCCGCGATCTGGTTTGCGATGCTGTTTTGGCCGGGCGTGCGCGTCATGCCCGAGCATATTTGGGCAATTGTGCTGTTTGGTCTTCTAGGGTCTTCCATGCTGGCCTTCATGGGCGTCCTGACATCCATTTGGGCTGAGAAATTTGATCATGCGGCTGCTGTCAGCAATTTTGTGGTTGCGCCACTCGCGCTCTTGTCAGGTACGTTTTATTCGATTGATAAATTGTCGCCGACTTTTGCAGCTATTAGCCATGCCAATCCCTTTCATTATGCGATTTCTGGCTTTCGCTATGGCTTTATTGGACAGGCGGATATTCCTCTCGGCTTTGGAGCGGGTCTTTTGCTTGGCGTCAACGTGGTGCTCGCCGGCATTTGCTATGCGCTTTTGAAAAGCGGGTGGAAGATTAAGAACTAGGCCGATCTCCGCGCTCTGGGGGTTGTCCCGGCCCGGTCGCGCCGATATATGTGCTCTTCGCTTAAAGGCGGCCCTGTTGGCCGCCTTTTTGTATTGCGGTTGAACTGGAGGCAAAAGCCATGACGATCACGCCATTAATGCCTGTCTATCCCCGGTGCGGTTTCCGTCCGGTCAAGGGGGAGGGGTCTTACCTTATTGGTGAGGATGGTCGTCGTGCGTTGGACTTTGCGAGCGGCATTGCCGTAAACTTGCTGGGCCACGGGCACCCGCATCTGACCAAGGCGATTGCGGATCAAGCGGCAACCCTGATGCACGTGTCCAACCTCTATGGCAGTCCCCAAGGGGAGGCCTTTGCCAAACGCTTGGTTGATCAGACGTTTGCCGATACCTTGTTCATGACGAATTCGGGTGCAGAAGCCGTTGAATGCGCGATTAAGACGGCGCGGCGTTATCATCACGCGCACGGCAATCCGCACAAAAATGTGCTGATCACCTTCAAAAACGCGTTTCATGGCCGCACCATGGCGACGATTTCAGCCACGGATCAGGAAAAGCTGCGCGATGGCTTTGCCCCATTGCTCGAGGGTTTTGTCGTTGTGCCCTTTGACGATCTTGATGCAGCACGCGCCGCTGTCAACGAGCATACAGCCGGCTTCCTTGTGGAGCCGATCCAAGGCGAGGGCGGCATTCGTCCGGCCAGCCCAGAGTTTTTGCAGGGCCTGCGCGACATTTGCGACGAACAGGATCTGATGCTCATCTTTGATGAGGTGCAGTGCGGCGTTGCGCGGACCGGCCGACTTTACGCTTATGAGCATTATGGCGTCATCCCCGACATTATGGCCTCGGCTAAGGGGATTGGCGGAGGCTTTCCAATGGGGGCCTGTCTGGCGACAGAAAAGGCGGCCGCGGGCATGGTCGCGGGCACCCATGGCAGCACCTATGGTGGAAATCCGCTCGCTTGTGCGGCGGGCATGGCGGTTCTGGATGTTATCCTTGAACCGGGCTTTCTTGAGCAGGTTCATGCAACGGGCGATCGGCTGCGTGCCAGCTTGGAACAGATGATCCCGAACCATGATCATCTATTTGATAGCGTACGGGGTGTTGGCCTTATGCTCGGCCTCAAGTTGAAAACGGATAGCCGGGCCTTTGTCGCTCATCTCCGGGACAATCACGGGCTTTTGGCTGTTGCGGCGGGCGACAATGTGGTGCGCATTCTTCCCCCTCTCATCATTGACGACAGCCACATTGCAGAGTGCATCGAAAAACTTTCAGCAGGGGCAGCGAGCTTTACGCTGCCTGACGCGGCGTGACCCGCCATTTCCTGAACCTTGCAGATGCGGGAAGCGACGCGCTTTCTGCTATTCTGGCTGACGCGCTCGACCGCAAAACGGTGCGGACAGGCTGGCCAAAGGGTCGAGCCGATCTCGACGCGCCGCTTAAAGATCACACTTTGGGCATGATTTTTGAAAAGAATTCGACCCGGACACGGGTCAGTTTTGAAATGGCGATGCGCCAATTGGGCGGCGACGCCATGTTCATGGCGGCGGGGCAGATGCAATTGGGCCGCGGTGAAACGGTGGCGGACACGGCGCGTGTCTTGTCGCGCATGGTTGATGCTATTGTTATCCGCACAGATGACCACGCCAAGGTTGAAGATCTTGCCGCCTACTCCTCAGTGCCTGTGATTAATGGCCTGACCGATTTATCGCATCCCTGCCAGATTGTGGCCGATCTGCTGACGATTCTAGAACATGGCAAAGCTTTGCCGGGGTTGGAGATCGCCTGGCTGGGCGATGGCAATAATGTGCTTGCCTCTATCATTGAGGCAGCGGGCCTGATGAAGTTCAACGTCCGCGTCGGCGTCCCCAAAGGCTATGAGCCGGACGCCGCCTTTGTGGATCGCGCGCGGGTGCAGGGCGCGCGGATCGACATATTGCATGATGCCGTGGCGGCAGTTGACGGCGCAGATATTGTGGTCACGGACACTTGGGTGTCCATGGGTCAGGATCATGCGCACAACAAGATTGCGGCCATGTTCCCATTTCAGGTCAATGACGCCTTGATGGCCAAGGCAAAATCAGATGCCAAATTCCTACACTGCTTGCCTGCCCATCGGGGGGAGGAGGCTACGGATTCTGTTCTGGATGGGCCGCAATCGCTCATCTGGGATGAGGCCGAGAACCGCATTCACGCGCAGAAATCCATCCTTCTTTGGGCCATGGGGCTGCTCGGATGAGTGACGTAGATCGGGTTCTTGGATTTACAATTTCTAGCCTGTCTGCGCGCGGCCGCGTGGTGCGGCTTGGCCCGACGCTTGAACAAGTGTTGGCCGCCCATGGGTATCCACCCGCTGTTGAGAAGCTATTGGCGCAGGCGCTTGTTGTGACGGCGTTGCTGGGCACGACATTGAAAACCGATGACGGCCAAATGACCATGCAGGCGCAGACCCAAGGCGGCGCAATTGAGCTTCTGGTCTGCGATTACCGCAGCGGCGAAGTGCGGGGTTATGTAAAACATGATGCCGATAAGGTGGCCGCTCTTCCCCATGACCCCGATTTGCAGGCGTTATTTGGGACGGGCTATTTGGCCATCACCTTTGATCAGGCTGTGACGAAAGAGCGCTATCAGGGCATTGTTCCGCTGGAGGGCGCGCACATTGGCGATGCGATTGAGCATTATTTCGCTCAGTCGGAGCAGATACCCAGCCTTGTTCGGGCGTATATGTCTGGGGAGGTCGCCGGCGGATTTCTTGTGCAGCATTTACCAGAAGGCGAAGTCGGCCGAGAACGACTGCATGTCCGGCTTGACCATCCGCAATGGGAACATGTCGCGGCACTTGGGCAGACCATTTCCGAAGCAGAATTGACGGATTTAGATCTGCCTCTGGAAGACCTCATCTGGCGATTATTCCATGACGAAGAAGAGGTCCGAATTCTCGACGGCACGGAGATCAGAAAAGGCTGTCGTTGTGACGTCGATTACGTTCGCTCTGTGATCATGCAATTTGCCGAGGACGATCGCAAAGAAATGGCCGATGAGATGGGTGTGGTGTCGGTAGATTGTGCCTTTTGCTCCCGCGTTTTCCCGGTGCAGGTTTGATCGGACTGAAAGAGAGCCTGTGGGGGCGGATCGGTCCTTTTGATTTGGCATTGTTTTGACATTCATCCGCGCTACACCAGATGGGCATGCGGGCAGTTAGGATATCAAAATGCGCTGTTCACTAGGATTGATGGGGATTTCTGTTGCTGTTGGTCTGGTAATTCCAACGTCTGCTGGACAGGCTGCCAGCCAGTTGCAGGCCCTTTCATCTATAGAGGCTGGCCTATGGGATTTGCGGTCGACCAGTGGGCGCGATGTTGGTCGGTCGATGTGCGTTACAGACCCGTCAGTTTTGCTGCAGCTGGGCCATCCGGGCCGGGCGTGTTCGCGCTTTCCGATTGTTAATCAGCCTAAGAATGCCGACGTCTATTATTCCTGTGCAGGCGCAGGGCAGGGGCAGACCCGATTGCGCGTTGAAACATCCCGGCTCGTTCAGATTGAAACGCAAGGATTTCTGTATCAGGAGCCCTTTTCCTTTTCATTTGAGGCGCGTCGCATTGGGGATTGTTCCCGCGCAAAGCCCTGAACTGCTTGAAAGACGCCGCGACTGGCTTTAGCTGGCGTCATGATTTTTCCGAAAGCACCAAAGGACGGCGCATTGGTCGCGCTTGTTTCAGGCGGACTGGACTCGCTGGTTGTCGCGTCCATGGCGCGCGCGGCGGGCTGGCGCCTTTTTGCGCTGACAATCGACTATAATCAGCGCCACAAAATAGAGATTGAGTCGGCGGCCCGTATTGCCAAGGAGTTGGGGGCAGAGCGGCATATTGTTTTGCCCCTTAATCTCTCGGCCTTTGGCGGATCTGCATTGACCGATCAGCAGATAGAAGTCCCGAAGCAGGGGGTGGAAGATGGTATTCCCGTCACCTATGTCCCCGCGCGCAACACGATCTTTCTGTCGCTCTGCCTCGGTTGGGCGGAGGCCGTTGGCGCGCGTGACATCGCCATTGGTGTGAATGCGCTTGATTACTCGGGATATCCAGATTGCCGGGCTGAATTCATTGATGCGTTTGTGACCACGGCCAATTTGGCGACCAAGGCAGGAGTCGAAGGCGATCCTTTCCAGCTCCACACGCCGCTAGTTCATATGACCAAGGCGGATATTGTTAGGGCCGGTACAGAGTTGGGTATCGATCTGGGCCTCAGCTGGTCTTGCTATGACCCAACGCCGGAAGGTCTGCATTGTGGGGTCTGTGATAGCTGTCGGCTGCGTCAAAAGGGCTTTGTTGAGGCAGGTGTTGCTGACCCAACGGGCTATGCCGTTCTGTCATGACCTATAGCGTTAAGGAAATTTTCCTAACGTTGCAGGGCGAAGGCGCGCAGGCCGGGCGTCGGGCCGTGTTTTTGCGCTTTGCCGGGTGCAATCTTTGGTCTGGGCGCGAGGAAGATCGCGCGTCGGCCATCTGCCAATTTTGCGATACCGATTTCGTGGGGACTGACGGGCAGGGCGGCGGCAAATTCGCCTCGGCGGAGGCTTTGGCAGACGCTGTTGAGCAATGCTGGGGTCTGCTTCGTCGTGCCAACCGATATACTGTGATCACAGGTGGCGAGCCGATGCTTCAGCTTGATACCGCATTGATCATTGCCCTGCAGGATCGCGGGTTTGAAGTTGGCGTGGAGAGCAATGGAACGCTCGCAGCCCCGCCCGGCATTGATTGGCTGTGCATCAGCCCCAAAGCGGGCAGCCAAGTCGTTCAGCGTTCTGGTCAGGAATTGAAGTTGGTGTGGCCGCAGCCGGGGAGTGATTGGCAGGATATGGAAAGCTGGAGCTTTGACCATTTTCTGATCCAGCCAATGGATAGCCCGGCTCAAGCCGAGAATGTGGCGGCGGCCATCCAATTTGTGATGGACAATCCAAAATGGCATTTGACCTTGCAGGCACATAAGACCTTAGGCCTGCCATAGGGCTTGCAAAGACGGGTGGATCGCGCTAATCGCGCCGCCTCAATCCCGCATGGGAGGCACATAAACCGGTGCGAAGCATCCGCTTCGTTCTCGCCTCTCAGTGGACTAACCGGAAGGACTTAATCCTATGGCAGCTCCTACTGTCACTATGCACCAGTTGCTTGAAGCTGGCGCACATTTTGGTCACCAGACGCATCGCTGGAACCCAAAGATGAAGCCATATATCTTCGGCGATCGCAACGGCGTTCATATCCTTGATCTTTCTCAGTCCGTGCCGTTGTTCGCGCGCGCCCTCGACTTCGTGTCGCAGGCAGCAGCTCGTGGCGGCAAGGTGCTGTTTGTTGGTACCAAGCGCCAGGCGCAGGGTCCCATTGCGGACGCAGCCCGCGCTTCGGGCCAGCATTTCGTCAATCACCGCTGGTTGGGCGGCATGCTCACCAATTGGAAGACCATTTCCGGCTCGATCAAGCGCCTGAAGTCGATAGAAGAAACGCTGAACGGCGATACGTCGGGCTTCACCAAGAAGGAAGTTCTTCAGATGACGCGTGAGCGCGACAAGCTGGAGCTTTCGCTGGGTGGTATTCGCGACATGGGCGGCATTCCTGATGTGATTTTCATCATCGATGCGAACAAGGAAGAACTGGCGATCAAGGAGGCAAATGTCCTTGGTATTCCGGTTGTTGCTATTCTCGATTCGAACGTGTCTCCCGATGGCATTTCTTTCCCGGTTCCGGGCAATGACGATGCCAGCCGTGCAATCCGCCTCTATTGTGAAGCGATTGCAACTGCTGCCACGCGTGGAGGCCAGCAGGCCGCTGCTTCGCGCGGTGTCGATCTGGGTGCCATGGATGTGCCCCCAGCAGAGGCTGTCCTCACCGACGCTTAAGCATATTTCGTCATTCCCGTGTCAACGGGATGCCGTAACGCGCTGATGGCGCGGCCAACGGGCCCCCGCTTCGGCGGGGGTGGCGGCATTTAAAACCGAAAGGATAGGAACATGGCAGATATTACTGCTTCGATGGTCAAGGATCTGCGCGAGAAATCTGGCGCAGGCATGATGGACTGCAAAAAGGCTCTGGCCGAAGCCAATGGCGATATGGAAGCCGCTGTCGATTGGCTGCGCGCCAAGGGTTTGGCGACGGCGTCTAAGAAGTCGAGCCGAACGGCTGCGGAAGGTCTGGTCGGCGTTGCTGTCAGCGGTACCGCCGGTGCGGCTGTTGAAGTGAATTCCGAAACAGACTTTGTTGCCAAGAACGACCAGTTTCAGGACTTTGTTCGAAACGTCACAAATATCGCCCTTGCAAAGGGTGACGATGTGGCTGCTTTGGCGAATGAAGCCTATACGACGGGTGGCACGGTTGCTGAGGTTCTCACCAACAATATTGCAACCATCGGCGAAAATCAGGCCTTGCGCCGTGCGCGTCGTTTGACGGTCGATAAGGGTGCCGTTGTGGCTTATGTCCATAATCAGGTTGTTCCAGGCATGGGCAAGATTGGCGTTCTGGTTGCTCTTGAATCGGAAGCCGGAACAGACAAGCTCGAAGCGCTCGGTAAGCAGCTTGCCATGCATGTGGCCGCCGCTTTCCCGCTGGCCTTGGACGAGGCGAGCATCCCTGCCGATATGATTGAGCGTGAGCGCAAGATTGCATCGGAAAAGGCAGCTGAAAGCGGTAAGCCCGCCGAAGTCATTGCCAAGATGGTCGATGGCGCGGTCGCCAAGTTCGTTAAGGAAAACGCGCTGCTCAACCAGCTGTTCGTCTTGGACGGTAAGACCAAGATTTCGGATGTGGTCGCGGCGGCTGGTAAAGAGGCCGGTGCGTCGATCGTGCTGAAGGACTATG
>RFSU01000120.1 GCA_009923795.1 Sphingomonadaceae bacterium | reverse complement strand
TGAAGGCGCTGGTGCATGCGGTTATCCACGCTTGGTGCGTGACGAGCGGCAGCGACACGATCCGCCGTCTCCATAACATCATGGTTGAAAAGCGCGGCGCAAAACAGGCCGCCACCATAGAGGCCATGACCATCGAATGGGTGATTTGACCGCGCCTCTATGGGTCAGCCGTGCCGATGGGCTGAACCTTGCGGTTCGCCACAGGCTGGGCCGGGCAGATCGGCCCATTCTTGTCTTTCTGCCCGGCTATGCATCGGACATGCAGGGGAGCAAGGCCATCGCGCTCGACGCTTGGGCAGAGCAAACCGGCCATGCGCTCCTCCGGCTCGACTATGCAGGTTGCGGAGAGAGCGAGGGCGCGTTTGAGGACGGAACCCTTGCCAACTGGCGCGATGATGTACGACTGGTGATCGATCAATTGGCCCCCGGTCCCGTCGTCCTGATTGGTTCCTCCATGGGCGGGTGGCTCGCCCTGTTGCTGGCCCGCGATCTGGGTGCGCGCGTGCGCGGAATGATCGGCATCGCGGCCGCGCCCGATTTTACGCAATGGGGCTTTAGCCCTGCCGAAAAGGAAGCGCTCCAGCAGCAGGGCCGGCTGTTGCGCCCATCCGATTATGGGCCAGAGCCGATGGTCACCACAAGTGCCTTTTGGCACTCAGGCCAGAGCCTGTGTCTGCTCGACACGCCGATTGAGATCGATTGCCCGGTGCGTCTGCTGCAAGGGCAGCAAGACCCCGATGTACCTTGGGAGATTGCGCTGCGTATCACAGAACAGCTTTGTTCAGCCGATGTGCAGCTTCACCTGATCAAGGATGGGGACCATCGTTTGTCACGTGACACGGATCTTGTACTGCTGACAGACGTTACCGCCAGATTGATGGAGAGCCTGTGAGCGTCCTTATTGCCTTCGCCCTTGCCAGTTCGGCGCCCCCTGTTGTGCAGACGGATGAAGCGATGTTCCGGGAATGTGTAACGCTGATTAGCAGCGATGCGGACGCCGCCATTGCCTTTGCCGGGCGCTGGCGGGTGGACGGGGGCAATGTGCTGGCGCGGCAATGCCTTGGCATGGCCTATGCCGCGCAAGAAAAATGGGCCTCTGCCATGACCGCCTTTGAACAGGCGGGCAATGCCTCAGAAACCGCAAAGGATGGCCGGGCGGCGGGCATTTGGGTGCAGGCGGGCAATGCCGCTCTTGCCGCCGGAGATGCGGTGCGGGCGCGCGGCTATTTTGATGCAGCCCTTATTTTGGGGACACTGACCGGCGCGGATGCAGGCTTGACGCATCTTGATCGTGCGCGTGCACTTGTTGCAGTCGGCGACCCAATACGCGCACGCGCCGATCTCGACATAGCCGTCAAACTTGTGCCGGAAGATCCGCTGGCATGGCTGTTATCCGCAACGCTCGCGCGCCGAGCGGGCGACCTTGGTCGCGCGCAAATGGACATTGGGGAGGCTGTCAAACGGGCGGCCGATGACCCTTCCGTCGCCCTGGAGGCTGGCAATATCGCGGCCCTGCTGGGCCATGACGCCGCTGCGCAAACCGCTTGGGAAGCAGCCGCCCGATTGGCCCCGGAAAGCCCCCAAGGCAAAGCGGCGCAAAGGGCGCTGGAGCAATTTGGCGGAGAAGTCTCCGCGCCGACACCGCCAAAGCCCTGAGCCTTAGCTGATATAAGTGCTTTTCTCGGATCTGGGGATCGCCTATTCTGGCGTCCATCAGTGAATAGTCATCGGACGCACAAGAGCGCCGAGCCCAAGGAGTTGAGGTGATCAAATATCTTCACACGATGATCCGCGTATCCGATCCGGACGCGACGATCCGGTTCTTCTCCCTAATGGGTCTTCAGGAAGTGCGCCGCTTTGACTATGAAGCGGGTCGGTTCTCGCTCATCTTTCTTGCAGCCCCTGGGGATGAAGAGGCGCAGATTGAACTCACCCATAATTGGGATGAAAGCGGCTATGGCGAAGGGCGCAATTTCGGCCATCTCGCCTATAGCGTGTCCAATATTTATGAGACCTGCCAGAAGCTGATGGAGGGCGGCGTGACGATCAACCGCCCCCCGCGCGATGGCCGCATGGCCTTTGTCCGTTCGCCCGACAATATCTCGGTCGAGCTGCTTCAAGACGGAGATGCTCTGCCCCTTGCCGAACCTTGGGCCTCTATGCCCAATATCGGCCATTGGTGAGGACAAGGTCATGACAGTCGAAATCGTCCGCATTCCCGTTTTGTCTGACAATTATGTCTGGCTGATGCACGATGCTGCATCGGGAGAGACAGTCGTGATCGACCCCGCCGTTGCCGAACCGGTGTTGGAGGCGGCGGCCAAGCGCGGCTGGCGCATCACCCAAATTTGGAACACGCACTGGCACCCCGACCATGTCGGCGGCAATGCGGAGATCAAGGCGGCAACCAATTGTTCCATTTCCGGCCCTTCTGCGGAGGCAGAGCGCATCCCGACATTGGATCATAAAGTCGCTGGTGGGGATCAGGTGAAGATTGGCACAATTGCCGCCGACGTGATCGACGTTCCTGCGCACACCGCGGGGCATATCGCCTATCACCTGCCGAGCGAGAAAACCGTCTTTGTCGGCGATACCTTGTTTGCCATGGGCTGTGGCCGATTATTTGAAGGCACGGCCGAACAAATGTTCGACAATATGCAACGCCTCGCCGCTTTACCCGATGAGACGGCGGTCTATTGCGCGCATGAATATACACTCTCCAATGGCCGCTATGCGCTTGTGGCAGAGCCGGACAATGAACATATTGTCGCCCGGATGAACGCCGTGGAAGCCGCCCGCGCGCGCGGTGACGCCACCGTGCCGACCAGCATTTCTTTAGAAAAGGCGACCAACCCTTTCATGCGCGCAAAAAACGCGCAGGAGCTGGCGGAACGTCGGGCGGCCAAAGATAGTTTTCAATAAGCACTGACGGGAGAATGAAGATGCGCAGACTAATCCTTCCCTTGGCGTTGATCACGCTCGCGGGCTGCACCCTTCAGCCGACCGAAAAGCGCCTTCAGATACAAGCGCGTGAGGCCGCACGGCTGGACGCCGACCTTGCGGGGTTCACCGCCGGAAAGCCCGTTAATTGCATGATGAACCGTGATGTGCGCGGGCCCGAAGCCTATGGCGATCACAGCCTGATCTTCCATGCGGGCCGCAACCTCATTTACCGCAATGATACAATCGGTTCTTGCCAGGGCGTCGGCCGCGGGGAGGCATTGATCATCCGGCAAACATCAAGCCAGATGTGCGCGGGCGATATTGCCCGCACCGCTGATCTCGTCGCGGGGTTTGAAACCGGCTCTTGCGCGCTCGGTCCCTTCACCCCCTATCGCCGCACCCGGCCTTAGCCCTTGTAAAGCGCGTCCAGCCTATCCCCATAGGTCTGGCGGATCACATGCCGCCGGATTTTCAAACTGGGCGTCAGCATTTCATTGTCGATGGTAAAGGCATCGGGCGTCAACGTGATCTTGCGGACTTTTTCCGTCGCCGAAACCTGCGCATTCACCCGGTCTACCGCCGCCATCACCGCAGTACGAAAGGCAGGAAGGCCGCACAGCGCCGACAGATCATAATCTTCGCCATTGGCCTGTGCCCATTCCACCGCCCATTCAGGATCCGGCACGGCAAGACCAACGAGATGGGGCCGCTTATCGCCTGACACCATCGCTTGGAAAATCTCCGGCTGGAGCGTCAGCATCCCCTCCACCTTTTGCGGACTGACATTCTCGCCCTTATCGTTGACGATAATGTCCTTCTTGCGATCGGTGATGCGGATGCGGCCCTTGTCATCGATTTCGCCAATGTCGCCGGTGTGCAGCCAGCCATTTTGAAGCACACGGGCCGTCTCTGCCTCATTGCGCCAATAGCCATGCATCACCAATTCACCGCGCACGAGGATTTCGCCATCCTCCGCAATTTTGACCTCAACATTCTTCATCGGCGGGCCGACCGTATCCATTTTCAGCCCGGCCTTGGGGCGATTGCAGGAAATGACCGGGGCCGCTTCGGTCTGGCCATAGCCCTGCAGCATCGACAGCCCCATCGCGTGAAAGAACACGCCAATGTCGGGGTTCAGCGGCGCCCCGCCAGAGACCATGGCCTTCATCCGCCCGCCAAAGCGCTGCTGAATTTTGGGCCGCAATGTCCGGTTGATGACTGCGTTTAACGGCCGATCCCAAAGCGAAAGGCCGCCCGCCAATTCCTTTGCGCCCAGCGCAAGCGCGCGGCGCATCAGCGCTTGCGGCAGCGCACCTTGCTTTTCGATTTGCTTCAAAATCCGGGCGCGCAGCACTTCAAACAGGCGCGGCACAACGACCATGAGGGTGGGGCGTGTTTCCTCAATATTGGACGCGAGCTTTTCCAGCCCTTCCGAATAATAGATTTGCGCCCCAAGACCGATGGGGAAATGCTGACCGCCTGTATGTTCATAGGCATGGCTAAGGGGCAGGAAGGACAGGAAGACTTCGTCATCCCATCCAAAATCCTCGGCAATAATTTCAGCACAACCTTCGACATTACACAGGATCGCGCCATGATGCTGACGCACCCCGCGCGGCGCGCCGCCCGTCCCGCTGGTGTAAATGATGCAGGCCAGATCATCGCGTTTGAAATTGGCGGCGGCATGGGCCGCACAGGCATTGACATCTGCCGGGCCAGACACAAGATCTGCCCAATTCTGAATTGTCACGCCCGTGGACTGACCGACCCGCAACGGCTCTATCCCAATCAGCTGGTGCGCGCGCGTTGCCCGGATGGCCGCGGGCATAACCGATTGCGCCAGCTTGGGCGTGGACACGATGATGGCGCTGGCCCCGGAATCTTCGATGATATGCTGGTGATCCCGCTCCATATTCGTGGTGTAGGTCGGCACGGTGACGCAGCCTGCCGCCATGATGCCAAGATCGGCAATGCACCATTCGGGGCGGTTCTCAGACACCAGCATGACCCGATCACCCGGTTCCAACCCCAAGGATTTGAGCGATTGGGCCAAAGCCGCAACCTGATGCGCGGCCTCGGCCCAGCTGATCGGTTGCCAAGCGCCCTCATGCTTTGCCCAAAGAAAGGGGGCATCGCCCTGTTCCTTTGCCCGGGTGAAAAACATTGTCACCAAATTTGGGAAATGTTCAAACTCCCTCACGCCCTGTCTCCCGATCATATTGTTCTAAATTACTGGTCCTGAGTTTCTTTTGCCGAGTTTAAATCACTCACTCAAGCCCACGCCGTCGCTGCGCGGGTCGGCAGCCCCCACCCAGCCAGAGGCGATGTGTTCCGCCGCATTGGCTTTGGATGGGCTAATCGGATTGACCATCACCACATGACCCAGCTGCGTCAGGGCATCCGCCTGCGCTGCCAATAACGTGCCGCTCTCAACCAGAATAGCGCCGCTGTTAAAATAGATGTTGGGTGCGGCAAGCGCGGCTTGCGCGTTCATCCCCCAATCCAGATGGGCAATCAGCGTCTTGGCCACTTGCATGATGATCCGCTTGCCACCAGCTGCACCGACCGCGAAAATAGGCTGTCCATCCGGCCCATAGACAATGGTCGGCGACATAGACGACACGGGCCGCTTGCCCGGCTGCGGACGATTGGCAACAGGCAGGCCATCCTTCATCGGGGCAAGACTGAAATCGGTCATCTCATTGTTCAAAACCATTCCTGCAGCCACCAGCTGGCTGCCAAAGGGGCCTTCCACCGTTGAGGTCATGCTGGCGACATTGCCAAGGCGATCCGCCGCCACAAAATGGGTCGTGCCCATGACTTCGCCAGATATGGCCGCCGTGCGCGGCTCTGCGCCCGGCGGCATCCCAGCTGGGTAGGACGCGCGCGTGCTGTTTTCCGAAATCAAGGCAGAGCGGCTGGCAATATAGCCCTTGTCCAGCAAGCCTGTCACAGGAACCGCCACATAGTCTGGATCGGCAAGATATTTTTCGCGATCGGCATAGGCCAATTGCATTGCCTCAGCGATCACATGCCAAGCCTTTGGACTGTCTGGCCCAAGCGCCTTCATGTCAAACCGCTCCACCATGCCCAAAATCTGGAACACCGTTGTCGCACCGGAAGACGGCGGCCCCATGCCGCACAGGCGATAAACCCGGTACATCACGCACACGGGCGGCCGCTCCTTGGCCTCATAGGCGGCAAGATCAGCCAGCGTCATCGGCACGGCATTGCGCGGCGCATTGGATACAGCCGATGCAATTTCTTGCGCAATCGGGCCTGTGTAAAAGGCGCTCGGGCCCTTTTTGGCGATCTGGCGCAGCGTGTTTGCAAGCGCGGGATTGCGAACCACATCGCCCGCAACCTTGGGATGGCCATCTTGAAAATAAATGGCCTTGGTCGCGTCAAACCCATCCCAGAGCGGCGCCAATTGCGCGATGACGCCTGCCAGTCTTGGGGTCACGACATAGCCCTGCTCCGCCAAGGCGATGGCAGGTTGAAAGAGCTTTTCCCAGTGCAGCTTGCCCCATTTGGCATGCGCCTTTGCCATAAGGGCTATATTGCCCGGTACGCCAACGGAATGGCCGCCCAAAAACGCATCACGAAACGGAATGACTTTGCCATCCGGGCCAAGAAAGCGGTCTTCGCGCATCGCGGCAGGCGCTTTTTCTCGGCCATCAATCGTTGCGACGCCGCCCGTCTTGCTGTCATGATAGACCAAGAAGCCACCGCCGCCGATGCCCGAGGATTGGGGCTCCACCACAGACAGCGTCAGCATCATGGCCAGCGCCGCATCTGCCGCGGTGCCACCTTCGCGCAACATCTGTTGCCCGGCCGCGGCTGCGCGCGGATCTGCTGCCGAGACGGCCCCTTTTTCTGCAAAACCCGCCGTCGGCAGGCTGATCAGAAGCATCACATACAGGAAAAGCTTTTTCATAATCCCAACCTAACCACATGGCCTTGCGGAGCAAGCCCTAACGGATATCGACGCCCACGGCATCTGTGATGCTGGTAAAACCATCCCGCCGCAAAAGCGCGGCCAGCCCTCGATTAATTCGGCGGACAAGCCCTGGCCCTTCATAAACAAGCGCTGAATAGAGCTGGATGAGCGACGCGCCCGCTCGGATGCGGGCATAGGCATCTTCGGCGCTGGCGATCCCGCCCACGCCGATCAGCGGAAGGCCACCCCCCGTTGCGCGGGCGAAATCGGCCATGCGCTGCTGCGCCAAAGCCTTGAGCGGTGCGCCGGACAAGCCACCGGTTTCCCCAGCATGTGGCGATTGGAGCGGCGGCCGTGAGATCGTGGTGTTCGAAATGATCAGCGCATCCACCTGCCCCATCGATAATCGGGCAATCGCCTCAATATCTGCTGGCTCCAAATCTGGCGCAACCTTCAGAAAAACGGGCGGCCCTGAAGGCGGTAGAGCGGCACGAACTGCGGACAGCAATTCGGCCAAAGCCCCTTCAT
>RFSU01000119.1 GCA_009923795.1 Sphingomonadaceae bacterium | reverse complement strand
ATCGCCATGATCGCGTGCAGCGCGGTTCATGTCCGATGCAAAGGCCCCGGGTGCAATGGCCGTCACATTGATCTGATCTTGGATCAGGCGCGCAGCCATCCGCTTTGTGAGATAGAGGATCGCGGCCTTGGACGCGTGGTAGCTATAGGTTTCCCAAGGGTTCAGACGGATGCCGTCAATCGACCCGATATTGATGACCTTGGCCGGTTGTGCCTGCGACGCGGCGGCCTTGAGTTGCGGATAGAGCGCCTGCGTCAAAAAGAATGGGCCTTTGACGTTCAGGTCCATCACCTTGTCCCAACCCACTTCGGGAAAATCCTCAAATGGCCCGCCCCAAGCGGCCCCTGCATTGTTGACGAGGATATCCAATTTCTCTTCGCGTTCGGCAAAGGCCGCGGCCAGGGCCTTGCAGCCGTCGACCGATGAGACATCCATGGGGAGCGCGATGCAATTGGGACCAAGCTCCTCAGCGGTCTGAGCACAGGCGTCTGCTTTGCGCGACGAGATGTAAACCTTTGCCCCTTGGGCGATGAAGCCTTCGGCAATGTGACGGCCAAGGTTCTTTGATCCGCCAGTGACGAGCGCGACGCGCCCTTCAAGGCTAAACAGCTTTGTAATATCCATGATCAATATCCATTCATGCGGGCCACGCGATCCGCGTGGAAATGGGTGTCGCCGAAAAATTCGGCCAAGGCGCGGTCGCGCTTCATGTAAAGGCCAATGTCATATTCATCGGTCATGCCGATGCCGCCATGCATCTGCACGCCTTCACGCACAGACAGGTTGCACGCCAGACCCGATTTCACCTTGGCAGCCGCCACGAACAATTCGGCGCGCGGATCCTCATCATCCATCAGATGCTGGGCCTTGAGCACAATCGAACGCGCGCCCTCCATTTCTCCATAGAGATGCGCCGCCCGGTGTTGGAGCGCCTGAAACTCCCCAATCAACTGGCCAAATTGCTTGCGCTGCTTAAGGTAGGTGAAGGTCATATCCATTGCGCCGCCGCCAACGCCAACCATTTCGGCCGCCGCTCCAATACGTCCAGCATCGAGCAAACGGGTGAGCGGGCCCCAACCGCCATCGACATCGCCGATAACGGCATCTGCCGTCACTTCGACATTCTCCAGCGTCACCCGCGCGGCCAATTGGCTATCCACCAGGCGATCTGCCGCAAGCGACAGCCCGGCTGCATCACGCGGAACCGCAAATAGGGTGATCCCCTGCTCTTCACCCGCAGCGCCTGCCGTCCGTGCCGCGACGATCAGCATGTCGGCGACATGGCCGTGGACAACAAATTGCTTTTTGCCAGACAGGCGAAAGCCATTACCCGAACGCTCGGCCACCAGCGCAGTCGCAGCCGGGCGGTGCTTTGCCCCTTCATCAATCGCAAGGCCGATCACCGCATCGCCAGATACAATGCGCGGGAACCATTCTTGCCGCAAATGCGCACCCGCGCCTTTCAAAGCTTCGACTGCGGCAACAGCGGTTGTCAGGAATGGCGATGGGGTGAGGTTGCGGCCGATTTCTTCGAGCACAATCCCGGCTTCGACGTGGCCCATGCCAAGGCCGCCATCCGATTCCGGCACGAGAATGCCGGTAAAGCCCATTTCGGCAAACTGCTTCCAAAGATCACGGGCAAAGCCAATCTGATCATTGGTGTCGCGCAGCGTACGGAGATGTTTGACGGGGGCTGTTTCGGCGAGGAAAGGGGCCACCGTGTCCTTGAGCATCGCCTGATCTTCTGTGTGGTAAAGTCCCATGGATTAGGCTCCCGGCATATCGAGAATGCGTTTGGAAACGACGTTGAGCATGACCTCGCTCGTGCCGCCTTCAATGCTATTGGCTTTGGTCCGCAACCAGGTGCGCGGCCGTGCGCCCTGTTTGGAACGATCGCTTTCCCATTCCAGCGCGTCGGAGCCGCCAGCCGACATGACGAGTTCATGCCGCTTCTTGTTCAGTTCTGTACCGATATATTTCATGAGGTTGGAATAAGCAGGGTGCGCCCGGCCCGTCTTCCATTCATCCATAAAGCGTTCGCTGTGCGCGCGAAAGACCATGGTCTCTATATCGAACAGCGCCATTTCAGCACGCAGCACCGGCTCTTCGCCCGCCACATCCTTAAAGGCCGCGCCAATCGACGCCATGCCCTCGCCAAGGCCCCCGCCGGAGATCATCTCCCGCTCATGCCCCAGCAGATATTTGGCCACATCCCAGCCGCGGTTCAACTCGCCAACAATTTGGTGCTTGGGCACCTTCACATTGTCGAAAAATGTCTCGCAGAAAGGCGACGCGCCAGAGATCAGCTTGATTGGCTTGGTCGTAACACCGGGTGTCGTCATATCGAACAGGAGGAAGCTGATGCCCCGATATTTGTCATTCTTGTCGGTGCGCACCAGACAGAAAATCCAGTCTGCCTTATCGGCATAGCTGGTCCAGACTTTCTGGCCATTGACGACCCAATGATCGCCCTTGTCTTCGCCAAAGGTCTGGAGCGACACGAGATCCGAGCCAGAGCCTGGCTCCGAATAGCCCTGACACCAGCGAATTTCACCGCGGGCAATCTGCGGCAGATAATGCGTTTTCTGTTCTTCCGTGCCGAATTTCAAAAGAGCCGGACCAAGCATCCAAATGCCAAAGCTCGACAGCGGAGAGCGGCAGCCAAGCTTGGCCATTTCAGCACGCAGCGCCTTTGTTTCTTCAGCAGAAAGGCCGCCGCCGCCATAGGCCACCGGCCAATCCGGGACGGTCCAGCCCTTGGCGGCCATGACCTCAAGCCACTGCTTTTGCGCCGGGCTCTTGAACACCACATTACGACCGCCCCAGCAGGTGTCATCCTCGCTCATCATCGGCGCGCGCATTTCAGGGGGGCAGTTGGCCTCTAGCCAAGCCCGCGTTTCCTTCTGGAATGTCTCAAGGTCAGTCATCGGAGTCTCCTTAATCTTCTGAGGACTTTCTAAGTCTGCGATGTATCTTTCCGCAAGCGTCAAGTGGGGAGGAGCGCATTCCGTAACGGCAGATGGAAGCGCGTTGACCAAGGCCGCTCCAACCGACAGGATGCGCTTGAAAAAGAAATGGAGAGCCACATGAGATTCGCTGGAAAAACCGTTGTCATCACGGGCGCTGCATCGGGCATTGGCAAAGCAAGCTGCCTGCTCTTTGCCTCTGAAGGCGCAACTGTCATCGCGGCAGATATTGATGAGAAAGGCGGCACAGAATTGGCCGCCACCTCAAACGGTAAAATCCATTTCAAGCGCACCGATGTCTGCAAGCCAGAAGAGATTAAGGCGCTGATGGATTTTGCTGCCGAGAAAACGGGCGGGATCGATGTGGTCTTCAACAATGCAGGCGCAGGCGGGGATCGCGCGCCGATTGAGGAGATTGACCCCGAAGGCTGGGATCGGACGATGGATCTTCTTCTGCGCTCGGTCGCCATGGGCGTGCGCTATGCCGTGCCGCATATGATCGGTCGCGAAGGTGCCGCGATTGTGAACACGGCAAGCATTGCGGGCTTGGGCGCTGGCTATTCGCCCACGGCCTATGCCGTTGCCAAATGCGGCGTTATTCACCTCACCAAAGTTGGGGCAACCGATCTTGCCAAACATAATATCCGGATGAACGCGATTTGCCCTGGCTTTATCCAGACAAATATCTTCTCAGCCTCGCTCGATGTGCCGGACGAGATGCGCGCAGCCGCCAATGAAGTGATTTTTGAAATCTCAAACCACACGCAACCCGTAAAGCGCGGCGGCAAACCAGAGGATATTGCCAATATGGTCGCCTTCCTTGCATCAAAGGAAGCTGGCTTCATTACGGGTGCGCACTTCGTGGTTGATGGCGGCATCACAACCGGACAGCCGCACAGCTGGAACCCGGAAGCGCCCGGAATTTTCGACGCGCTGGAGAATTTTGTCAGCGCCAATAACGCATGACCATGTCCAAATCGCCGCCCCTTCCACTCCGGCTTAAGCTGGCCCATGGTTTGGGCAGCATCGCCTATGGCGTGAAGGATAGCGGCTTTTCGACCTTTTTGCTGTTGTTCTACAATCAGGTTCTCGGCCTGCCCGCGACCATGGTGTCGACAGCGCTCATGTTGGCGCTTTTCCTTGATGCTCTGATTGACCCCTTTATCGGGCATATGAGCGATCGGACTCACACACGCTGGGGCCGCCGCTTGCCTTGGCTTTATGCAGCCGCCATCCCCTTGGGGTTTGCTTGGCTCCTCCTCTGGTCCCCGCCATCAGGGACACATGGAGAAACATTTGCCTATCTGGTGGCGGTCGCTTTTGTGGTGCGCGCGCTTGTCTCCTGCTGCGAAGTGCCGTCCATCGCGCTCGTACCAGAATTGACGCAGGGCTATGATGAGCGCACCGGCCTGATGCGGTTTCGTTTTCTCTTTGGCTGGGCAGGTGGACTGCTGATGCTGTTTCTCGCCTATAGCGTCTTCCTTGTCCCCGATGCGGGCCACAAAGTGGGTCAGCTCAATCCCGATGGCTATTGGAACTATGGTTTATTCGGCGGGTTCCTGATCGCCGTAACTGTCCTCACTTCTGCTGCCGCGCAGCACCGCCGGGTTGCCCATTGGCCGGACGAAAAGCCCAAGCCCTTGCGCATTGGCGTTGCTTTTCAAGAAATCCGAGAAGCGCTCTCCAACCGAGCCTTCCTGATCTATGCAGGCGCCGCGGCCTGCGCGATTATCAGCCAGGGCATCACCTTTTCCATTTCCAATTATCTCTACCTCTATGTCTGGCGCTTTGATCAGCTTGCTTTCGCCCTCTTCCCAGTCGTGCTGTTCCTCAGCGTCGTTGCCGCCTTCTTCCTTGTCGTGCCGCTCAACCGGAAATGGGATAAGCCACACACGGCCGCTTATGCCGCCATTATCGGCGTCGCTCTTTGGATCGTTCCTTTTCTTCTCCGACTTGTGGATCTCTGGCCAGAAGCTGGCAGTGCAATGTCGACTTGGGGCGTCTTTCTCTTTTTCTTTCTCGGAAACAGCTTTGCGGTCACCGTGATGATTTCAGCCTCATCGATGATCGCTGATATTGTCGAAGCCTCGCAGGAAGAGACAGGCCGCCGGACCGAAGGCACATTTTTTGCCGGCAATTTCTTCATTCAGAAATGCGCCACGGGTGTTGGCATCTTTGCCTCTGGCCTGATTATCAGCTGGGCTGGCCTATCGGCTCAGACCAGCCCGGATGTGGTTCTGCCCGACGTGATTGACCGGCTGATCGCTGCCTATATCGGCCTTGTCACCGTGCTGGCCCTACTCTCTTCGCTGGTCTTTGTGCGCTTTCCGATCAGGCGCCATGACCATGAAGCGCGGGTGCGCCGATTGGCAAAGGGCACAAACTAAACTCCAGCATCAAGGGGGCTGGAAAACCGCTCCGAAAGCTGACAGTGACGTAAACGTAAACATAGAAGAGGACGACTCAGATGGACTTCACCTTCACCGACCGCGAAGTTTTTTGGCGGGATCGCGTTAAGAACCATATCGATCAATATATCCGCCCGCGGGTGAAGGATTATTATGCCGAGCAGGCCACCGGGGATCGCTGGAAAGTCCTGAACGTCATTGAAGAAGAGAAGAAGCGCGCCAAGGCCGCTGGCATCTGGAACCTCTTCATGCCGCCGCAGGGATCAAACCCGCATCTCGATTCCAGTGTCGAATTTGACGGGCCCATGCTGACCAATGTCGAATATGCTCTGTGCGCCGAAGAAATGGGTCGGGTCGGCATCTCGTCTGAAATCTTCAACTGCTCCGCACCTGACACGGGCAATATGGAAGTGCTCAACCGCTATGGCACTGCGGAACATAAGAAAAAGTGGCTGATCCCGCTGATGAATGGCGAGATCCGCTCTGCCTTCCTCATGACGGAACCCGCCGTTGCCTCGTCAGACGCCACCAATATCGAAACCCGCATCACAAGCGATGGCGATCATTATGTGATCAATGGCCGCAAATGGTGGTCATCGGGAGCCGGTGATCCGCGCTGCAAAATCGCCATTGTCATGGGCAAGACAGATCTGGGCGCACAGCGCCACCAGCAGCAATCCCAAATCCTAATGCCACTCGACGCACCAGGCGTGAACATTCTGCGTCATTTGCCTGTCTTTGGTTATGATGATGCGCCGCACGGCCATATGGAAATTGAGCTGAAGGACGTCCGCGTTCCAGCCGAAAACATCCTTTATGGTGAAGGTCGTGGCTTTGAAATCGCGCAGGGCCGCCTTGGGCCGGGCCGTATCCACCACTGCATGCGCACCATCGGCGTTGCCGAAGAGGCGCTGGAGAAAATGTGCCGCCGCCTCACCAGCCGCGTTGCCTTTGGCAAGACAATTGCCGAACAGACCGTCTGGCATGAGCGCATTGCCCGTGCTCGCATCGACCTTGAAATGACGCGTCTGCTCTGCCTCAAGGCCGCGCATATGATGGACACGGTCGGCAATAAGGCGTCTGCCGCTGAAATCGCGATGATCAAGGTTCAGGCCCCGAATATGGCGCTCAAAATCATCGACGATGCCATTCAGGCGCATGGCGGTGGCGGCGTTTCGGAAGATTATGGTCTCGCCTCAGCCTGGGCGCATCAGCGCACGCTGCGTCTCGCCGATGGGCCGGATGAAGTGCACAATCGCGCTATTGCCCGCCTTGAACTGGGCAAGCATGGCGACACACGCCCGCGCGACCCTTCATCCGGTGATATGGCAGCCACACGATGAAAGCCGCCGTCCTTATTGAGCCCAATAAGCCGCTCGTCATTGAAGATCTGACGATCTCCAAGCCGGGTCCGCACGAAGTGCTGATCCGGACGGCGGCCTGTGGACTGTGCCATTCGGATCTGCACTTCATCGAAGGTGCCTATCCGCACCCCTTGCCCGCCGTGCCGGGCCATGAGGCGGCAGGCATTGTGGAGGCGGTGGGCAGCGAAGTCCGCACGGTGAAACCGGGCGATGCCGTCGTCACCTGCTTGTCGGCTTATTGCGGGCACTGCGAGTATTGCGTCACAGGACGGATGTCGCTTTGCCTCGGTGGGGACACCCGCCGCGCGCCGGGCGATGCTGCACGGCTTTCCCGTTCCGATGGGTCGGCTGTCAACCAGATGCTCAATCTATCGGCCTTTGCCGAACAAATGCTCATTCACGAACATGCCTGTGTGAAGATCAATCCCGACATGCCGCTGGATCGCGCCGCCATTATCGGCTGCGCTGTGACGACGGGTGCGGGCACAATCTTCAATGCGTGCAAGGTGACCCCGGGTGAAACCGTGGTCGTCGTTGGCTGTGGGGGCGTTGGCCTTGCCACGATCAATGCCGCAAAAATTGCGGGGGCCGGCCGGATTATTGCGGCAGACCCGATCCCGGAAAAGCGCGCGCTCGCCATGAAACTGGGGGCAACCGACGCCATTGACGCGACTGCCGAGGGTGCTGCCGCGACGATTATTGAAATGACCAAAGGCGGCGTTGATCACGCGATTGAAGCCGTCGGGCGTCCCGCCTCTGCCCAGCTTGCTGTCAACGTCCTGCGCCGGGGC
>RFSU01000118.1 GCA_009923795.1 Sphingomonadaceae bacterium | reverse complement strand
TGAGCGGCTTATGGGTTAAAGATCATTTCTTCGCCCTCAATACGCCAGCCATTGAGCGACGACAGAAAGTTCATGCTCAATAAATTCGTGTCGCCCAACGCATCGGAGACGAGCACGGCCATGTCTTCGCGCTGAATTGTCTCAACAGCAAAATTTCTGATCCGCGCACGGCGCATCTCGATGACACCATTTGCGGTTTGCACCAAAGCTGGAAAAGCTAGTCCATTCAGATCGATACCGGCCTTTTGAGCGGCCTGCGCCGACATGGACGTCACCGTTGCGCCGCTATCCACCATGAAGCGTACAGGCTTGCCATTAACGGATGCGGTCACCCAAAAATGACCATCGGGAGATTTTGGGATGTGCACGCTGCCATCCGCCGAGACGCTGGGTCTTGGCGACAAATTGGCGGACACACGATCCCAAACACGCGCAAATTCGGCGCGATAGGAGAAAATGAGAAAGACGGCCGCAAAAATCAGGAGCCAAGACAGCAGCATACGCGTCATTTGTGCGATGGGCAGTCGGTGCGCCAACAGGCTGGAGGCAATGAGAACAAGCAGCACAACCATATAAATAAGGCTGCCCATATCCTCCGTCATTGCGCCTGTGCCTTTGAAAACAAGGTGTAGAAGTTTGCACTTGTCTGGTGCGCTAAATCTTCGACGCTAACACCCCGAATATCCGCCAAAAATCGTGCTGTATCGGCAACAAAGCCCGGCTCACAGCTTTTTCCGCGATGTGGAACGGGCGCCAAAAAAGGTGAGTCTGTCTCGATCAAAAGCCGGTCCGCCGGGATGCGGGACGCCGTTTCCCGTAAATCAGCGGCATTCTTAAACGTTACAATGCCAGAAATTGATATAAAAAGACCTAATTCTAATGCGATATCGGCGAATTCTGAGCTTGCGGTGAAGCAGTGGATGACGCCGGAATAGGCCCCCTTCCCCATTTCCTCGCGTAATATCTCCGCCGTATCGGCCTCAGCATCGCGGGTGTGAACGATCAGCGGCAATCCCGTCTCACGAGCGGCTACAATATGCGTGCGAAAGCTGTGGCGCTGCCGATCGCGGTCGCTGTGGTCATAATAATAATCCAGCCCCGTTTCCCCAATGCCAACGACCTTGGGATGGGATGCCGCCGCGATTAAGGTTGTTGTGTCAGTGTCGGGATGGGCATCGGCCTCATGGGGATGGATGCCGACCGTTGCCCAGATATTCGGGCTTTTCTGCGCCGTTACGATGATCGCATCCCATTCGCTGTGCCGAGTAGAGATGTTGAGCATCGCAGACACGCCCGCGGCGCGTGCGCGGTCCAATACCGCGTCCTGATCTTCGACCAGGCCCTTATAGTTCAGGTGGCAATGACTATCGACGAACATTAGTCGGCTGCATCTTTCGGCAGTTCGAGCCGCGGGAAGAGCGGCGTTGGCGCGTCAAATTTGAAGCCGCTTCCAGCCAAGCGATCATACCAGTCTTTATCCACCAGCGCCGCATAATCGCGCCCACTTTTCGGTATTCCCAATTGATCGAGCATCTTGCCGGCTGAATCTGGAATAACGGGCTGTATTGCCAGCGTAAGATCGCGAATAGCCTTGATCAATGTTCGCAAGACCGCTGCCATGCGGATAGGATCGGTTTTCTTCAGCGCCCAAGGGGCTTGGACGTCGATATATTGATTGCAAGCAAAGACGGCGCGCATCCAGGCTTCTATGCCCTGTGAAAAGGCAAAGGCCGCAAATTCGCGCGGAACATCATTGGCGCATGCGTCGTTGACCAATGCCAACAAAGCTATATCGTCCGCCGTTTCTTCACCTTCAAGTGGTAGAATGCCATTTAAATTCTTGAATATAAATGACAATGTTCGCTGCGCAAGATTACCGTAGCTGTTGGCAAGCTCCGCATTTACGCGGGTGACAATGGCCTCGGCACTATAGCTGCCATCCTGACCAAAGCTGACTTCACGCAGGAAGAAATAGCGCAGCGCATCCACACCAAACATATTCGCCAATTCAACGGGATCAACAACATTCCCGAGAGATTTTGACATCTTCTCGCCACGGCTCAGCAGGAAGCCATGCCCGAAAACCTGTTTGGGCAGCGGCAAATTGGCAGACATCAAAAATGCAGGCCAATAGACCGTGTGAAAACGGACAATATCTTTCCCGATAATATGCACATCTGCCGGCCAGTAGCGGCTGAAATCGCCTGTTTTGTCGGGATAGCCAATGCCGGTCATATAGGTGGTGAGCGCATCGACCCAGACATACATGACATGGCCGGGTGATCCCGGAACCGGCACGCCCCAATCAAAGCTGGTGCGTGACACGCTGAGATCTTTCAGGCCGCCTTCGACAAAACGAAGAACCTCATTTCTGCGGCTTTCCGGGCGAATAAAATCGGGATGATCGCGGTAAAGCGCCAGCAGCGGCTCTTGATATTTGGACAGGCGGAAGAACCAAGTTTCTTCCTTTGTCCACTCAACGGGTGTTCCCTGAGGAGAGAAGCGTTGGCCCCCTTCCCCATCCACCAGCTCGCTTTCGTCATAAAAGGCTTCATCGCGAACCGAATACCAGCCTTCATAACGATCAAGATAGAGATCATCGTTCGCGGCCATCGCCTCCCAAAGCGCGGTGCTGGCCTTTTTATGGTCGCTTTCGGTGGTGCGGCAGAAACGATCATATGAGATATTCAGAAGATCGCACATCTCTTTGAAATACTGCGACATTTCATCTGCGAATTCGAGTGTGTCTCGCCCCGCTTGTCGTGCGGTCTGCACCATCTTCAGACCATGTTCGTCCGTTCCGGTGACGAGACGAACATCGCGGCCCATCAGGCGCTGAAACCTGGCAATCGCGTCGGTGGCAATCGCCTCATAGGCGTGGCCAATATGCGGACGACCATTGGGATAGGCAATGGCGGTTGTAATGTAGAAAGGTTCACCAGACATGGGTCAGGCTTTAGCGGATGCTCCGCCGGGAGCAAGCGCCGCGACATGTCCGGCAAGGGTGAACACCACATTTTGCGGATCAAGCGAGGTCGAAACCGCCTGTGCGGCCAAAAGCCGTGCCTGTTCCCAATGCGACAATGCGAGCCCCAGTGCATCCCCTGTCCGCTGCCGGACCTGTTCGGCAAGGAAAGCCGGCGCGCGTTGTAGAAATGCCTCATAGCGGGCCTGTGCGCCCTTCCCGCTCAATTGCTGGGCCAAGGCAAGCCGGCTGGCATTTTGCGCATCTCCTTCGCGCACAAGTTTCGTAAGCGCCGCATCAATGCTGGCAATGTCGAGGCCTTCAAAGCGCAAAGCCCGACCGGGTGATCCTTCCCCAACTGCGACGAGAGACGCAATTTCCTCTGGGTCTGCATCGGGGACTTGGCTGCGCAAGATAGTGGCAACATCCATATCGCTGAGCGCGCCAAAGCGCAGCACGCGGCAGCGTGACCGGATCGTTGGCAAGAGACGCCCCGCGCTATGCGCAACAAGCAGGAAGACCGTGCCCGCTGGCGGCTCCTCAAGCCGCTTCAGCAGGGCGTTGGCGGCACTCACCTCAAGAGTTTCCGCCTCATCAATGACAACAATGCGCCGCGGTGACATGGATGGCGCAGTGGCAAAGAGCGGGTTGAGCGCCCGCACCTGATCGACGCGAATGCTGCGTGCGCGCTCCTCATCAGCGGACCAGTCTTGGCGCGGCTTATTGGCGACAAGTTTGTCATCCTTGGGCAGTCGATCGAGCAAAGCAAAATCGGGATGGCTCCAAGCATCGAGCAACTTCGCGGCGGGATGAGCAAAAGGCACATCAATCCCGGGTGTATCCGGCGACAGGCCCATGCCCTCGGCCAGCAGCCTTCGCGCCAATTGCAGCGCCGTCAGCGCCTTGCCAACACCTTCGGGGCCGGTCAGCAGCCAAGCATGGTGCAGTCGCCCGCTGTGCATGGCGGCCCGAAAGGCCGATATCGGCTCCTCATGGCCAATGATGCGCGTCACAGGAGATCACCCAAGGCGGACATGATCCGGGTGGAGACGTCCGAAGGGCTCCCGGCCGCATCGATCACACGGAAACGCGCAGGCTCTTCGGCGGCAATGGCGCGGAATCGATCGGCCACCCGCAGATAATAACCGCGGTCCTTAGCGCCCATTCGGTCGGCCGTTGCAGAGCGCGCCTCTGCCCGCCGCGCCCCTTCCTCCACCGATAGATCGAGCAGCAATGTGCGATCTGGCAATAATCCCCCAGCGCCGACGCGATGCAGCGCCAAGATGTCTGCGTCAGACAGGCCCCCTGCCCCGCCTTGATACGCGCGCGTCGAATCTATGAACCGATCACACACCACCCAGTCGCCGCGCGCCAGCGCCGGACGGATGAGCTTTGCCACATGATCTGCACGCGCCGCCGCAAATAGGAGAGCTTCGGTCGCATCATTCCAACGATCTTGCCCGCCTGTGAGCAAAAGGCCGCGAATGGCCTCTGCGCCTTCCGTGCCGCCCGGTTCCCGCGTTGTGATAACGGTCTTTCCTTGGGCGCGCAGAGCCTCTGCGAGCAGGTGGAGCTGCGTGGATTTCCCAGCGCCTTCCCCCCCTTCCAGCGTTATGAAGCGGCCCTGCGTCATCGCTTAAAACCCAAACAGCCCAATAATGGCGAGCCAAATGCCCCGGAAAAAGCCAGCCTCTTCCACATTTGCGCCCGCAACCAGCGGAACCGTCGATGCCGGCAACCCAGAGGTGGAGATCACCAGATCGGCAATATACTGCCCGGCTTTGATGGGGGCGACAACATCGCCCGCATAAACGACTTTCGTCGTATATTTAGGCGCCCCCATCCCGGCTGGATAGGTGATGCCAATGGCCTGCTGCGCGACTAGGGGGACTTTAGACTCCGCGCCACCTTTCACCTTGGCCAAATCAACTTGTGCACCTTTGACAAAGAGCGGCTTACTGGCCCAGGCTTTGAATCCCCAATCCATGAACTTCACGGATTCAGTAATCCGGGCGTTGAAACTATCGAGACCGGCGACGACCATCACCAACCGGCGGCCATTTTGCTCCGCAGACCCCGTAAAGCCATAGCCAGCTTCCTCCGTATGCCCGGTTTTCAAGCCGTCGGCGCCCGCGATACGGCCGAGAATGGGGTTGCGGTTCGCCTGAACAATGGCATCCCCCTTGCCCATAGTCTTGCCCCAGCTAAATTCCTTCTGCTGGTAGAACTTACGATAAAGGTCGGGATAATCCCGCACCGAGGACACGGCGAGTGTCGCCAGATCCTTCGCCGTGACAAAAGTGCGCCCTGCATCCGGCCAGCCATTGGATGTGCCGAACTGGCTGTTCGTCATGCCCATGCGCTTGGCCTCGGCATTCATGCGGGCGACAAAGGCTTCTTCTGTTCCTGATATCCCTTCCGCCAACACAACGCAGGCGTCATTGCCGCTGAGCGTGACAACGCCGTGCAACAGGTTTTCGACGCTGACTTGCTCTCCGGGAGATAAGAACATGGTCGATCCCGCCTGCGGGCCATGCCATTTCTGCCAAGTTTCAGGGCGCACCGTGAATTTCTGATCGAGCTTGAGCTCCCCCTTTTTGATCATGTCGAACACGATATGGGTCGTCATCATCTTCGCCATTGAGGCAGGTGGCATCCGGCGATCCGCATCTTTGGCATAGAGGATCGCGCCGGAAGAGAGGTCGACAAGATAGGCGACCGGCGCTGTCGTCTCAAACGGAGGAGCCTTGGCCAAAGCAGGAAAAGCCACAGACGATGCAAGGGCGGCGGCGTAAAGAATTGGTTTCATGAACTTTTCCCGATGTGCGACTCAGCGCGTGATGCTTCGCTTCGATAGCCGCTGCTCCCAAGAGGGCCAAGCATCCAACCGCTCTAGCACCTAATCCGCACGGGGACGAACAATCTCATCGGCCAGCAAGCCAACCGACAGGGCGTAAAAATTGCTACAATTATAATCGAGGATCACCCTGTAATTCTCTGTCAGCAACCAAGCGGGCGTCCCCGGCCCGTCTGGCTGAAACAAAAACGCCAATTGCGAGTCCCGCAAAACGCGTTGTTGCTGCATCACCCCAAGGCTGCGCCATTCGGCGATGGTGCGCCACTGGCTATGCCTGCTCAAGACACGCGGGCAGCGCGGCGCAACGGTGCGGGTTTCTAGCGCGGACCAATCCAGCCCATTCGGCACAGAGGCCGCTACGCCCCAAGCAACACCAGGCCGCCAGCCTGCGCGCACGAAATAATTGGCGATGGAGGCAAGAGCATCGGCTTCACTCTTCCAAATGTCAGCGCGGCCATCGCCATCGCCGTCGCGCGCCACGCGTAAATAGACGGACGGCAAAAACTGCGGATACCCGGTTGCCCCAGCCCAACTGCCGCGCAATTGGCGGCGCGGCGTGCCCCGATCCATCATGCGCAAAGCAGCCAAGAATTCTTGCATAAACAAATCTCGCCTGCGTCCTTCAAACGCCAAGCTTGCCAACGCATTCAGCAGATCAAAATTGCCCGTATAGGCGCCATAATTGGTTTCATGCCCATAAATGGCGAGCATCATTTCTTCGGGAACGCCGGTTTCCCGCTCTACCCGCTCAAGCAAAGGCCGCAGTTCCGCATAATGGGCCCGCCCCCGGCTGATCCGGGCGCTATCAACATGGCGGGCGCGATACGGCGCGAATTTCGGGATGGGCGCATTTATCGCCCCGCCCGGCTGAGAGCGATCAAGTGTGATGACACGCGGCAGGAATACAAGGGTCGGGATGACGCTGTTGAGTGTCGCCTGCGATATGCCTTGGCGCGCCCCTGCCTCTCGAAGCACCCCGCGAAACGCCGTAAAGGCTGCATCCTGCACATCGCTTTGCGCAAAGGCTGCTGTGCCGATGCCGCTGCTCGACGGAAGGCAGGCCGTGGCCAGGGCAAGAGCCGTCAAATTCAGGGATCGTAACAAGGCGCGACGCATGGGGCGCAAAGTGGCAGATTGGCCATTGATTGCAACCCGCCTCGTCGAAGCTCTTGCACGTCAGGCCGACCCGAGGCTAAAGCGCCCCTCAGCGCGGACAGGTGGCCGAGTGGTTTAAGGCTCTGGTCTTGAAAACCAGCGTGGGTGCAAGCCCACCGTGGGTTCGAATCCCACCCTGTCCGCCAGTTGGCTTGTTGCGAAACGCATATTCCTCTGCCCTTTGGCGTCAAAACCCCAGCTTTCGCACGGTTTTCAGGATGTGTCGCAAACCTTAGAGACTGGGGCTTGAAGGCGGTTTGAGTCTCCAACCCGGGTTTGTCTCCTTTCGCGCCAACCTCGACAAAAAGGTTGGCGCTCTAAAATTCGCAAATTTGCAGGGAGTTAGGCAATTGCGGCCATGCCGCAGTTTTCTTGGTGACTTCACCAGCATTTTATAACTGAAAACCAAACCCATAGGGCTGCATCGTAAGGCGTCGTGTTATGTTGCATCTAGAACCCGGTATCGGGATCGGCACCCGGACCGATGGATCGAAGCTGTCGTCCTACGTCAAACTGCGCGGGAGCGGGTCATATCTCGGCCTCTTCGTCGAAT
>RFSU01000117.1 GCA_009923795.1 Sphingomonadaceae bacterium | reverse complement strand
GGGCGCAACGCTTTTGCAGGAAGGAGAGGCTGACATCTTCGTCCACATCGCGCCCGCGACATCGCATGTGCCTGCGCATGAACAAAGCCATGAAGATTGGCGACGGACGCTGGACGCAGGTCTGGATCAGCGATTCCTGCAAGCCAGTGAATTCGCCAAGCAGTGCCAGGCGCGTGGGCAGGGCGGTGCGATCCTGTTCGTCGGCGCGCCGGAGCAATCGGCGGGCGTTGATCAGGCGGCAGCGGCAGGCGGGTTGGGCAATCTCACCAAGACATTGGGCGTCGAATGGGCGCGCGATGGAATCCGCGTGAACAGCATCCTGACGCATCGGAATGATGACACAGTCGGCAACCTCGCGGCCTATCTGGTGAGCGACTATGCCGCTTATGTCACGGGCGCGGTCATGGGGGTGGATGAGCATGACTGACCGGACGCGGCTTGATGGCCAGACCGCCTTTGTCACCGGCGGCGGCGGTGGCATCGGGCGCGGCATCGCACTGCGGCTAGCCGAGGCTGGGGTAAATGTAGCGATCCTCGATATCATTCCCGAACGAGCCGAAGAAGCCGCCGATCGGGTGCGCGAACGTGGGGTGACGGCGCTGGCGCTGCCTGCCGACGTGATGGATAGTGATGCCCTGCGCGCCGCGATAGCCGCAACCGATTCTGCGTTCGGACGGATCGACATACTCGTCAACAATGCCGGCGGCGTCTCAGGCCGTCCCTTCCTTCAGCAAAGCGAGCGAAGCTGGCGCAAGCATATCGATATCAACCTGATCTCGATGTTGGCTGCAACGCATGCCGCCGCGCCGGTCATGATCCGCGAAGGCAGGGGCGGCTCGATCATCAACGTCGCGAGCATCGAAGCAAGCCGCGCCGCGCCCAATTTCGCCGTCTATGCCGCGTGCAAGGCAGGGATGCTGAGCTTCACTAAATCGATGGCGCTGGAGCTTTCTGAACACAAGATCCGCGTCAACTGCATCGCGCCCGATCACACCGTGACCCCCGGCAATCAGGGCAACCGCGCCGGACCGGTCGATCCCACGACATGGAAACAGCACAGCACGGAAGAGGTGGATGCGATGAACCGCTTGATCCCGCTCTTGCGCGAAGGCGTTGATCTGGAATGCGGCGACGCGGCCGTGTTCCTCTCGTCCGAGATGGCAAGCTATATCACCGGCGTGTTACTCCCCATCGACGGAGGCACCCACGCGGCCTCTGGTTGGGTGCGCGGGCGCAACGGGAAATGGACGCTCAATGAGGGGCTGAATTTCGGCGGATGATCAGCCGTTGAAATTGAGCCGCAACCCCGGCTCATCCCAGCGCACCTTCACAAGCCGCCCTGTGGTCGACAGCGTCAGATAGGCGTCCATCATATCGTCGCCGCCAAAGGCGATGTTGGTGACATAGCGGTCATCGAACGCGCGGAAGCTGGTTGTGCCTTCAGGCGTCACTGTGGTGATTCCACCGGTCTTCAGCGTTCCGACGCAGATATTGCCTGCGGCGGTCACCGCCAAGCTGTCGAACGAGACGTCGCCCGGCGCGTTGGCCACCCAGTTGGGGCGATGGGCTTCCACCTTGCGATCATAACGGTACAGCCGCGCCTTGTGTGTGTCAGCGACATAGACGTTGTTGCCATCGGGCGAGAGACCGATGCCGTTATAAGTCAGTGGATAGCGATCAATCGCTGTGATCGAAGAGCCATCCGGCAAAGCCGTGAACAGGCCGCTTGCCGTGTGGGTACGGTTATAGCTTTTGCCGAGGTCGGTGAACCACATGCGGCCATCCGCATCAAAGACAATGTCGTTGGGTCCTTCAAGCGATATGCCATCGCAAGCATCATAGAGGCGCTCAAATTTGCCGGTTGCAAGATTGATCCGCTCGATCCGCCCTTCCGCGCCGGGGCCATATGCGCTCGACATGCTTTTCGCATCCATGCCGCCATTGTTGCAAATGTAGAGCGCGCCATCAGGGCCAATTGCCGCGCCATTGGGGCCGCCGCCAATCTCGCAGATCGTTTCGCGCTTACCGTTCCAGCACCGGCTCACCCGGCTTGCGGCAATCTCGACGACAATGACCGAGCCATCGGCCATCACCACTGGCCCTTCGGGAAAGCCCAGCCCATTTGCGATTAGTTCGATTGTCATCGTCACACCCTCTTTTCATGCCCTTGCCAATAGCGATCCTTGAGCAGTCTCTTGTACAATTTGCCATTATCGAGCCTCGGCAGCGCCGGATCGAAATCAACCGAGCGCGGGCATTTGACCGGAGATAGATGTGCCCGGCAATGGGCAATCAGCGCTGCTTCAAACGCGGGCGTGGCGTCAGCCCAATCCATCGGCTGTACGACTGCCTTCACCTCCTCGCCAAACTCGGCATTGGGCACACCAATCACAGCGGCGTCGGCAACCTTGGGGTGGGTGATCAGTAGATTTTCTATCTCCTGCGGGTAGATGTTCACCCCGCCTGATATGATCATGTAGCTCTTGCGGTCAGCGAGGAAGAGATAGCTGTCCTCATCCAGATAGCCGATATCGCCGAGTGCTGACCAACCGGGATGGCGCGGATGGCGACTGTCGCGGGTCTTGTCCGGGTCGCCCAGATATTCGAAATCCCAGCCGCCTTCGAAATAGACAATGCCCTGTTCGCCGGGCGGAAGCTCGTTGCCATCATCATCGCAGATATGGATCGTGCCCCAGCTCGCGCGGCCAACCGAGCCTGGCTTTTTCAGCCATTCTTCAGCGGTGATATTGGTTGATCCATTGCCTTCCGATCCACCATAATATTCCTGGATGATCGGGCCCAGCCAGTCGATCATCTTGCGCTTGGTCTCGATCGGACAGGGGGCGGCTGCATGGATGACATGCTGCAAGGTTGAAACATCATAAGCCAGCCGCACCGCATCGGGCAGCTTGAGCAGCCGTACGAACATCGTTGGCACCATCTGGCTGACGGTCACTTTGTAGCGCTCGATCGACCTCAAAGCTTCTTCCGGATCGAATTTGGGCATCACGATCACCGTCGCACCCAGCCGGTGGCAGGAGGTTGTAAAGGCCAAAGGCGCGGTGTGATACAGCGGGGCAGGCGAGAGATAGACAGTATCTGGATTGACGCCATAATTCTTGGCGGAGCGTTCAGCGAGCATATGCGGGCCAGTTACGCCGCCTTCGGGCAGCGGCAGGCGGATGCCCTTGGGCCGACCGGTGGTACCAGAGGAATAGACCATGTGAAAACCCGGCTTCTCGCCGGCAATGGGCGTGTCGGGCATGGCACCAATCGCCGTACGCCAATCCGCCAGGTCATAATAATGGAGCAGGCTCTCGGGGCGCTGCTTGAGTAATCCCTCCAGCCCGCCGATTGCTTCGCAACTGACCAGCAGCTGTGCACCGCAATTCCCGACAATATAGGCGGCTTCCTCCGCAGTCAGCGCGGTCGCAATTGGCGTGATGTATAGCCCGCTGCGCTGCGCCGCCCAGTAGACGATGTGAAAATCGGGAAGATTGGGCAGCCAAAGCGCAATCGTATCGCCATATTGGATGCCAAGTGAGCGGAAGAGTTGCGCGCCCTGGTTGGCGCGGCGTTCCATCTCGCCATAGCTGAGCGTCGCACTGCCATCGGACATGATGACCGCCGGATGATCGGGATGCCGCGCGGCATGAATGCGGGGATGGGTCATGGAAGCGTTCTGCGGCGGAGCGGGCTTTTTGACAAGACATATGTAACCAGGTGCTCTATGTTTGCGAAAAAGCGCAGTTTGTTGCGATATTTGGAGGGCCGGTGCTAATGGCGAATCTCGAACTTCTGGAAACGAGATTGGACGAGGTACAGGTGGCGAGCGATTTGGAGAATAGCAGGCTGGGTTCGCGCATCCGTGTCCCCAAAACGTCCGAAATTGTTGCCGATCATTTCCGCGGGCAGATCGTCCGAGGTGAGCTCAAGGAAGGGGATTCGCTTCCGCCGGAAGGCCAGCTGATGTCCAGTCTCGGCATATCGCGGCCGACGTTGCGTGAAGCCTTTCGGATACTGGAGGCGGAAAGCCTGATCAGCGTGGTTCGCGGCTCGCGCACTGGCGCTCGGGTGCATGCGCCTTCGGTTGAGCTGGTCTCGCGCTATGCGGGCTATGTCCTGCAATCGCTGGGGACCACGATCAGCGATCTCTATCAGGCAAGGCTGGCGATTGAGCCGCAGGTGGTGCGCTGGCTGGCGACCAAGCCCGACCGGCTTTCGATCAAGCGCCTGCGCGCCGAGATTGAGCGGCTTCGCGTGCTGCTGACTGCCGACCGTTATGACGACTTTCTCGAAGCCGTGAATGAGTTCCACGCGACGCTTGTCGATGTGACTGGCACCAAGACGCTGACCTTCATGAATCAGCTGCTCATCAACCTGCTCGCGCGGCATCAGAGCGACTTTAAGCACCGCCATCCTCAAGATCGTGACGCGCGGCGCAAGGGACTGCAGGTTGGCCTCAAATCCTATGAAAAACTGGTCGATCTGATCGAAAGCGGACAGGTGGAAGAGGCAGTGAGGCATTGGCGATTGCACTTGACCAACGCCAATGCGACCTGGGCGGCGGAGGATGAAGGCGGACGTTTGGTCGACTCGCTCGGCGCATGACACGGACTTTGATTGACGCCTTTGTGGCGGCAGCAGCGTCGCATCCGGATGTGCCATTGACAGTCGCTTCCGACACACGGCCTTGTTCTACATCACTTGGAGAGATTATCGCTGCTGGTCGGCGCATGGGCACCCGCATGACACAGGCGGGCATCGGCGCAGGAGATGTCATTGGCGTCATGCTCCCCAATTGGCGCGAATGGTTGGTGGCGGCGGTCGCAACGCAGCAGGCGGGCGCGGTGCTGCTGCCGATTGTCACAATCTACAAGGCAAGCGAGCTTGGCTTCATCCTGCGCCAATCGCGCGCGAAATGGCTGTTTACGCCCGATGTTTGGCGCGGCACTGATTTTCGCGCGCTTGTCGCCGAATGTGGCGACTTGCCTGACTTGCGGCATCACATCCCATTAGGCCCGGCTTTTGAAGCGCTGGAGGCCGAGGAAGAGATTGCACCTCCAATCCTGCGTGCACCCGACGATCTCGCCCTGTTGGTTTATACATCGGGTACCACCGCTGATCCCAAAGGCGTGATGCATTCAAGCGCGACGATGCTCGCCGAGCTTGATTCCAATCTGGAGATGCGTCGCGAAATTGAGAATGATGCCGTGATCTCGCCATGGCCACCGGGGCATGTTGCGGGGGTCCTTTCGATGTTCCGCTTCCTCGTCGCGGGCGTACCGCTGGTGTTGATGGACGCTTGGGACCCGGCGCTGGCGGCAGAACTGGTCGAGCGGCACGCCATCACCTCCTCTTCAGGCACGCCGTTTCACCTGGCGGGGATGATGGAGGCCGCCGACCGCGATGACCGTGATCTGTCTTCGCTCCGTCATTATCTGGTGGGGGCGGCACCCGTGCCGACCTCGCTGGTTGAACGCTGCAAGGCGCAGAATCTGGCCGTCTATCATTGCTATGGCTCAAGCGAGCATCCCACGGTCACCTCGGGCACGGCAGACGACCCCGTCGATAAGCAATTGAACACTGAGGGCCGCGCGATCCCGGGTTCGGAAATGCGTTTTGTCGATGATGATGGCAATGATGTGCCGCCGGGGGCGGACGGCGAGATTGTCACGCGGGGTCCAGAACTGTTCCTGGGGTATCTCGACGCGACGCTCAACGCTGATGCTTTCCTGCCCGACGGTTGGTATCGCACGGGCGACATCGGGCGGCTCGATGAAGATGGCTACCTCCTCATCACCGACCGCAAGAAAGACATCATCATCCGCGGCGGCGAGAATATCTCGTCAAAGGAAGTGGAGAATGTTCTTTTGGGGCATCCGTCAGTGGCCGAGGTCGCAGTGGTTGCAGCCCCCGACCAGCGGATGGGCGAAGTCGTCCGTGCCTGCGTTGTGTTGCGTGCTGGGATGGCGCTTACACTAGAGGACGTACGCGACTTCTTTTGGTTATCAGGGATCGCCAAACAGAAAACGCCTGAGCGATTGATCGTCCTCGACGCGCTTCCCCGCAACGCTTCGGGTAAAGTGCTGAAACATGTTTTGAGAGCGAGCGACTGATGCAAGACCGGGTTATCGCGCTGCTCGGCGTCCACAATTTCCGCGACTATGGTGGCTATAGAGCGCTTGATGGCGGGAGGATCCGCCAAGGGCTGCTGTGGCGATCGGGCCAGCATGTTGATGCCAGCGACGGCGATCTCGCGATCATTGACCGGATAGGATTGCGCACAGTCATCGATTTGCGAGGGAGCAGCGAACGGCGACAATATCCCTGTCGTCGATCCGACACCTTTTCGGGGACCCTGTTGTTTGTCGACGCAGAAACTGTCGGTGATGCCAGTCAGGCACCTCATGTTGAAGCGGCACAACACGCACCGACCGCCGAACAAGCCCATGTGCGGATGATTGAACTCTACGGTCATATGCCGTTTCGTCCCACGTTAGTGGCGGTGTTCCGGCTATATTTTGATGCGCTCGCGAATAATGACGGGCCTAGCCTGCTGCACTGCCTTGCGGGCAAAGACCGGACCGGGATAGCGGTCGCCCTGTTGCACCACTTACTTGGTGTGCACGGCGATGACATTATGGCTGATTATATGCTGACCAATACAGCAGGCAATATCGAACGGCGCATTGCGGCAGGGGCGGCCATGGTGCGTCGTAACTTCGGCCCGAAGATGAGTGATGACGCCGTCCGCACGCTGATGTCGGTGCATCCGGCCTATCTCGACGCGGGCTTTTCGTCGATCACCGACCAGCATGGCAGTGTTGCCGCTTATGCCGATGCCGTTCTCGGCATGACCCCGGATAAGCTTGCGCGAATCCGTGCAAACCTTGTCAGCTGAGCGGTTAACCCCGCATCACCCACCCGCCATCGACATTGATCACTTGCCCCGTCATCCACCTTCCCGCGCCGGACACCAGCAGCAATAATGCCCCGCAGAGTGCGTCTGGCGTGTCGCGGAGCTGGATCGGTGCGCGGGCGGAGATGGCCTGCACTAGCGGGCTGTCATCGGGGGTGAGTGACAGGCCAGCGTCCGATTTGGTCATGCCGGGGCCGATGGCGTTGACGCGGATGTTTTGGCCGCCGAGTTCGGTCGCCAGCGCCGTCGTCACGCCGTGGAGCGCAATCTTGGTGACGCCGTAGAAGCTCTGCGCGGGATAGGCTCCGGCGGAAACCTGATTGACAATGGCCCCGCCGCCGCGCGCGGCCATGTAAGGCGCGATCACTTGTGCGCAGTTGAGCGCACCCCAGACATTGACTGCCATGCCTTTGTCAAAGCGCGCGCGGTCGGTTTGGATCAACGGCTTGTCGACAATCTCGATCATCAGCGCAGCATTGTTGACGAGAATGTCGATCCCGCCGAAAGCCTCTTTGGCCTTGGCGGCCATCGCCTCGACAGCGGCGGTGTCAGTGATGTCTACCTGAACCGCAATCGCTCTGCCGCCCGTACCGTTGATCTCGTCGGCCACGGCTTGCGCGCCTTCGCCCGAAAGATCA
>RFSU01000116.1 GCA_009923795.1 Sphingomonadaceae bacterium | reverse complement strand
TGTCGCGCAGCTTAACTCGTAATGGCCCGAAAAAAATCGCGAAATACGACAAATAATTGCAAAAAGCGACAATCTCTGTCAGCTATGTTGCGATGACCCAATCGCTCGCTTTCATCCTGATGCCCGGTTTTTCTGCGATTGCCTTTTTTGCGGCGCTTGAACCGCTGCGCATTGCCAACCGCCTGTCGGGCAAACCGCTTTTTGCCTGGACGATTCATGCACCCGATGAGGATTATGCTGCTGCATCCAATGGGATGCAGCTCAGGTCTGATGGGGCCTTGCCCGATGCCCCCCACACACTGGTGGTCTGTGCCGGCTTTGATCCGCTCGACCGCGTTCGGCCGGCCTTGCTGGGGCAGATACGCCGCATGTGGCGCGCGGGCTGCCAGATCGGGTCGATCGATACTGGTGCCTTTGTGCTCGCGGAGGCCGGTATTTTGGGGCGGGAAATGATCACCCTCCACTGGGAGGCAGCTGAGGAGTTTCGTCGCCGCTATCCCCGCATTCCCGTATCAACCGAACTTTATGAACGTCATGCCCGGCTGATCACCTGTGCCGGTGGCACAGCCGCGATGGACATGATGCTGGATGACATTGCCGCCCACCATGGCATTGCGCTGGCACAAGCGATTTCGGATCAGCTTATTCACGACCGCATCCGTCCGGCCAGCGCGCCGCAGCGCACCGTGATGGGCCTAGAGACGCAGTTTGCGGGGCCAGTCGTTCAACGCCTTGTCATGGCGATGGAGCGCGGGATTGCTGACGGGCGCCCGCTCGCGGCCCTTCTCGCGACAGAAGGCCTCCATCGTCGTCAAGCCGAACGGCTGTTTGAAGCGGCGCTGGGCATGAGCCCCGGGCGCTTCTATCGTGCGCTGCGGATCCGCCATGCGGTCAACCTGATGCGCCAGACCCGGATGCCAGTCCATGAGGCCGCGCTGGCGGCGGGCTTTTCTTCGCAGCCAGTCTTTTCGCGGGCGTGCCGTCAGCAATTTGGCCTCTCTCCGCGCGAAATTCTGGCCGGGTCTGGCCTCGTAGCGGCCGACTGACCGCGTCTGTTCAGGGTCAGGCGTCCATATCCAGCGAGAGACTCTCCGTATGGCCGTCGATGGCGAGCGCTTGGCCCGAAATGCGTTGCCCGGCTGGTGAGGTGAGGAACCGCACCAGCCCCAAGATATCATCATTGGTTGCAAAGGCCCTGAGAGAGGATTGGCGCTTATACTCGCGTTCGACCTCGCCGACCGTCAGGCCGCGCGCAACGGCGTCCGCCGCGATCACCCGGTCGATCCTTGGGCCTTCGACACTTGCGGGGCAGAGAGCGTTGACGCGAATGCCTTCGGGCCCCAATTCCATCGCCAGTGTCTTGGTCAGGCCGATCAGGGCCCATTTGCTGGCGACATAGGGGCCGCGCAACGGGCAGCCCATCAGCCCGGCGTTGGAGCTCATCGTGATGATCGAGCCGCCCGATCCTTTGGCACGTAGCAAAGCTATGGCACCCCGGGTCATCAGGAACATGCCATTGATGTTCACATCGATGGTCCGCATCCAGGCATCCAACGGCTGGTCCTCAAGTCGTGCGGTCGGGCCAGAAATGCCCGCATTGTTGATGAGGAGATCGATACCCGAAAGGCCCCTACGCGCCAAATCCGCTTCCACGGCGCGGTAGAAGGCGTCCACTGCCCCGGCGTCACTTACGTCGCAGGCACGGGCTGTGAGCAGCGGATCGGTTTTTGCAAGCGTATTCAGCGCGTCGGAATCTTGATCGCAGACGTAGACCTGCCAGCCGTCGGCGCAAAGGCCACGGGCAATCGCAAGTCCAATGCCGCTTGCCGCCGCCGAGATGATGGCCGTCTGCACGCGGTCAGACAATCTCGGTCTGCAAGGCGGGCGTATGGCGATGGAGGGCATCTCCACCAATGCCTCGCATCCCTTGTGCTGCAAGCGAGGCCACGATGTCCGCATGGTCAAGCGTTTGCACTGCCAACCCTTTGGCGAGCGCCATTGCCGCCGCTGTGCCAGCCGCCTGGCCCATGGCCATGCACTGTGGCATGCCGCGCACCGAGGCAAAGGCAGCTGGGTCGGCACACACCAGCCGACCCGCAAACAGAAGGTTTTCGATCCTTTCAGGCACCATCGCGCGAAAGGGAATGGTGTAATAGTCCCCAGATGCCACAATCGCATCATGGGTCATTTCCGCATCGCTGCGCATAACATCGTCGATGGGATTGTCGCAGCACACGATGCCGTCGGCAGGCTTGGCCCCAGCAGACAGGTCGCTTGCGAGGATGCGGTGCACAGCCTCAAGCTTGCGCGTCTCGCGCACACCCACCGTGGGCCCCAGCTCGCTCATGCGGGCTTGTTCGAAGCCCGGCACAGTTTCGATCAGGAACCGCGCAAGCTGGTGGCAGCGCCGCCGACCTTCTTGTGTTGCACGCGCCACTTGCTGCGGATCCGTCCCATCCACCCCGCGGATATGAACCGAGTTGCAAAATACCGTATCGCGGTGAAATCCGCGCATCAGATAAAGTTTGGCAAGATCGGGATGGAGTCGCCCATCGGCGATGCCCGCTGCGGCTTCCTCCGAGAAATAGGGATCCTCTTTGGCAAAGACGCGGTCCCACGACGCGTTCAGCATCGAGAAGGAGAGTGTCACCCCCATCATATTGCCGCGCCCATCCCCCACCATGAATGGCACACCGGCCTTTGCGGAGAGGTCACCATCGCCCGAACAGTCGATGACCATGCCCGCCTCAATCGTCATCGGCCCGGTCCGGTCGGTGCAGGCGATGCTTTGGACGCGATCCCCTTCGAGCTTGGGTGCGCCAACAAAGCTGTTGAGGTGGACGTCGACCCCCGCATCCTCAAGCATCTGGAACATCGCAAAGACGGCTGCTTCATGGTCGTAGATCACTTCATGTCCGAAGTTCTCCAGCGTCGAAGGCCGAACCGCCGCCATTGGCGGCTGCATCGCACAGAGCTGGTCAGTCAGCTCGGCAAAGACGCCGCCGATGCTGCGCCCAGTTGGATAGCCGCCGCCCCAGGGCATGCCCGGGCAAAACGACATGACACCACCAATCTTGCTGGTCCCCTCAATCAGGCGCACCCGCGCGCCCTGCCGCGCCGCGCCGAGCGCCGCGCCGAACCCGGCGGTTCCCCCGCCGATCACCAGAACATCGGTTGACATATGCCGCTGCATCAACGCCCCTTAGCCGATTCTTGGCCAAACACCAGATTGCCGCCAGACGGCGCTTTTTGCAGTGCGCCAAAGGAAGACTCAGTAGAAAATTGAGTGGTATTCTAGGTTCGAACTCCTGTCCCTCGAGCGGCATGGTATTTGCCATCTTTGAGCGCGGGCATATGGTATGACCTAAAGCACCAAAACCACCCCCGGCCCGTCACATTTGTGGGACATATGCGACTGGATTTCTTCTAACGTCCGTCAGGTCCAAGCAATCGCTTTTTCAACAGACGCATAGAGAGCCAGACGCCGGCCAACACCGGTATGACCAGCACCCCGACAATAAACTCATGGGAAACATGCGTGTCGCTGGCAGGTACCACGTAGAGGGCAAATTTGATCAGGCTCAAAAGATAATAGCTTAATGCGATCACAGACAAGCCTTCGACCATGCGCTGTAACCGAACCTGGCTGGAAATGCTGCGCTCCATCGACCCCAAGAGCTGGGCATTCTGGTTTTCAATGTGCGTATCCACACGCGCACGCAGCAATGAGCCCAGTTGCTCTGTGCCCTTCTCTAGTCTCGCGATCCGCTCGGTAGTGGCGATACAGGTGTTCATCGCGGGACTAAAACGCCGCTGCGTAAAATCGGCGAGAGAGGCATACCCTTCGATCGGACGGCTATCGACCTGTTCGAGCCGCTCTTCGACAATCTTCCCATAGGCGCGGGTGGCATCCATTCGGAAGGATATCGAAGTGGAAACCGAGGCAAGGTCTAGGGCAAGGACTGAAAGGTCCTCTAGCAGCGTATCGTCCCGGTCCTCATTATTGGCAAGGCGATTGAAGAGGTTGCGCAGCCTTGCCTCTGTCATATCAAGTTGAGGCCAGCATTCGCGGGCGACCGGCAAGCCAAGCAGTGCCTTGTTACGATAGTTGCCCAGTTCCTGTAATCGTTGAAGCTGGCGGGTAAGATCATAAGGGTCTGCGCCGTTCGCTGCGACCAATAAGCGACCAAAGCCATCATCCATGATCCGAAAATCAGACCACATGCGGATGTCTTCCCCAATCTGACTGGACACAAGCTCACTCCGGCTGAACGGAATTGCTTTCATCAACTGTTTGATGTCTGCATCGGTTGCAGCAATCCAAACCCGCGTGCTTCGGACGATCCGACCCGGAAGACTTTGTGCCCACATGATGGACGCATAAAGTTCGGGATCGGTTGTTGGGTCAAGATATCCGCTCTCTGTGCCGCTATGGGCAAATAGAGTGAGGCTACTCCCTTCACTCTGGCGTTCCCATGTGAAAGAGACCCCGGGATTGATTTGGCCTTCGCGATGGGAAGGATTACCGACGAGGCCGTCTTTGCCCGACTGCGCCTCGATTGCGATCAGCTCTTGTGCCCGTTCGTCATCGTCAACATTTAACACCCACTGAATAACATGGCAGGGCGCGGTGATAAGTGGCCACCTGCGCAGGTGCATTTCTCCGACCACGCGGAGGCGAAGTTCATGATCGCGCATCAGATGTCTCCATGGGCAAGTTAAAGCGAATGATGCCGCTGTTGTAAAAGGATTACTATCGAAAAAGCGCAATCCCAACTATTCTGGTTGCTTCTGCTTGGCTGCATAATTTCACCTAGATTCCCGGCCCATTCTTATCGCTTATTGGAGAAAGATCAGGCTGAAAACAGCGACGCCCCATGCCGGCGATGCGGCAACAATCCTCCGGTCATCGCCAGCGCCTATCGTGTCATCGTTTTGTCATTTACTAGATGGGGGACATCTGCGATGGACCGCTTCCGCCATTTGAAGGCGGTTTTCAGTTGGTCGCGTTGCGGGGGTAAACAGGCTCGCTGAACGTAACGCGCCATGTGGGGGAACGGGTTTGTTGGGCAAATCACGGCGTGATGCAGCCTTGGACATTGCAGGCACTGAGGGTGCGCGGCCCGTGGCCGTGCGCTCTGCCGCTGTTATTGCGATGCTGCTCCTTGCAGGCTGCGCCCCCCTTTTTGTGTTGCCGTCGCTTCAGCCCGGGCCATTTCTGCTGCTGAATTTGGCCTATCTGGGCCTTGCCATATTCGCCGGAGCTCTTGTTTTGGGCGCTCAGCGCCTTGCCTGCATCACAGGGCGGGCAGACGGCCCGGATGAAAGCCAGCGGCGCTGGTTGATCGGAGCGATTATCGCAACGGCTGTTACCCTTTCTCACTTTCAGGTCTTCAAACAACTGGTCTTGCCAGGTCGGGGGTTCCCGCTCGATGCCCTGATCGCTGATCTGGAGCACCGCTTGCTGTTCGGGCATGATGCCTGGGAAGTCACACACACGCTGTTTGGCGCACTTTTGCCGACACTCATTCTTGACACGGTCTATGCAGTCTGGCTGCCGATCATGTTTCTGTTTCCCGCAGCTGTTGTCATCGCAATCCGGGATAAGGATGTGCGTGGCCGCCTTGTAGGGACATGGGTCGTATCTTGGATCCTCATTGGCAGCCTTGGGGCCTGGGGGCTCGCATCGGCAGGGCCTTGCTATTTCAACGAACTAATTGGACCGCGAGCAGGTTATTTGCAGATGCATGAAGCGCTGATTGCGCTTGATCAGAAAGCCGCTCTTTATGGTCTGCATATTCAGGCACTTCATTTTCAACAAATGCTGCGTCTATCTCAAGGTGGACCTTTGGTGTTTGCCAGTGGCATTTCTGCCATGCCATCCATGCATGTCGCCATGGCGACGTTGTTCGTCATTGGGGCCTTTCAGCATAGCCGGAAAATCGGCTGGTACTTCTTTGGCTATGCCATGCTGATCTGGATCGCCTCCATTCACCTCGGCTGGCATTTTGCCTCAGACGGGCTTTTGGGGGCAGCAATGATGACAGGACTTTGGGCCATCTCTGGCCCTGCCTCCCAGCTGATCTATTCTGGCCTGCGTGCCATAGGCCGCGCGAAGACGGGCTTTTCGGCCTGATGCTTAATCGCCGGTAAAGACGGGCGGGCGTTTTTCGACAAAGGCGTTGATCGCTTCCCGATTGTCGGCCGTTTCATGGACAATCGCCTGATAAGCGGCGGACAATTCCAATATGTCGGACATGCGGCTGTGCTGTGCCTCGCGCAGCAGGCGCTTGGTGAGGCGCAGGGCGCGTGGCGGGTTGCAAACGATCCGCTCTGCCATGGCCATCGCAGCCTCCATCAACTGATCATCTTCGACCACTTGGCTGACAAGGCCCATGTCCTTGGCCGTCTGTGCGTCAAAACGGTCGCCGGTAAAGAACAGCTCCGCCGCCTTGGCATAGCCCAACACCTGCTGCAGTGCCCATGCGCCGCCATCCCCCGGCACAATGCCGACCTTGATAAAGCTGCACGCGAACAGCGCGCTCTTGGCGGCGATTCGTATGTCGCACAGACAGGCGAGATCCGCTCCTAGCCCGACGGCATGACCATTAACCGCGGCAATGGCGGGAATTTCAACATCAAGCAGCGCGCGCGCCACGCGCTGCACGCCGCGACGATAATTGGCGCGTGTCGAATCCGGCTGATCGAGCACGCCAATGCCCTGGCGTTGCTGCATCGACTTCAGATTTCCGCCCGCGCTGAACGCCTTGCCCGTGCCCGTCAGGATGAGGCAGCTGACCGAACGATCATCAGAGAGCGCCTGCAAGGTGGAGCAGATATCCTCGCAATCTTCATGCGTGCCGATCGCGTTCATCGTTTCCGGCTTGTTCATCCGCAAGATGGCGACACGGCCGCGGCGCTCAACATGAAGGAAATCACCCATGACCTACATCCTCTTCTTCGTTCCGGTCCAGCTATTGCATGGCCTTTGCGCCCTGCAAAGCGAGACAGCTTATTTTGTCTGTTCTGCGACCAGAGCCAGCACTTGCTCGGCCCATTCAGGACGGCAGATCAGCAGATCGGCCAAATAGGTATCGGGATTGTTATAGACCAATGGTCGACCGTCAGCGCGGCTCACATGCAGGCCGGCTGCCTTGGCAACTGCTGCTGGCGCGCAATTATCCCATTCATATTGGCCGCCCGTGTGCAGATAAATATCTGCCTCCCCGCGGACGACAGCCATCGCCTTTGCGCCGGCCGACCCCATAGGGTGCAGAACAGCACCCAGAGCTTCCGCCACATAAACGGCTTCGGCGGCGGGTCGTGTGCGGCTGACCAACATACGCGGCGGGGTGTTGGCAGGTGGCAATTTTATGGATTGTCCGGAAGAGAGCGTAAGATCCAGAGCGGGGAGGGCAACTGCGCCCACAACGGGTGCGCCCTCAATCGCCAAAGCCACATGCACGGCCCAATCGGATCGTCCTTCGCCATATTCACGCGTGCCATCCAGCGGATCGACAATCCAGACGCGCTGCGCCGACAGGCGGTCGAGATTATCCTTTTCCTCTTCGCATAAAATAGCGTCATGC
>RFSU01000115.1 GCA_009923795.1 Sphingomonadaceae bacterium | reverse complement strand
GAAAAGCTTAAGAAAGAAGCCGGGCCACCGCAGCTCAATTTTGAGAAAAACCCTGATATTCTGGCCGGACTTTGTGCCTCGCCCGCCCGCCCGCGCCTTGTGATCGGCTTTGCTGCCGAAACCGAGAATGCGGTGGAACAGGCGATAGCCAAGCGGACGCGCAAGGAATGTGACTGGATTGTCGCAAATAATGTCTCAATTGATCCGATGGGCGGCGAACAAAACCGTGTTCACTTGATTACTGCGGCCGGAACAGACAGCTGGGATCGCATGGACAAAAGCGAAATAGCCCGTCGCCTGACGCAAAGGATTGCCGATGCCCTTGCCTGATATCGAGATTGCGCTTCAGCGATTGCCCCATGGCGAGGGATTGCCGATGCCCGCTTATGCGACCGAAGGGGCCGCTGGCATGGATGTGGTGTCCGCTGAGGATCTCGACCTTGCCCCCGGCGCGCGGCATGCGGTGGCAACGGGCTTTGCCATGGCCATTCCCTTTGGCTTTGAAGTGCAGGTGCGCCCGCGCTCTGGCCTTGCGCTCAAGCATGGGATTACCTGCCTCAACACGCCCGGCACGATTGACAGCGATTATCGCGGTGAGGTGAAGGTCATTCTCGCCAATTTGGGCGATGCCCCCTTCCCCATTCGTCGGGGAGAGCGGATTGCCCAGCTGGTCCCTGCCCCTGTGCAGCATGCGCGCTTTGCCCTTGTCGACAGCCTGGATGAGACAGAACGGGGTGCCGGGGGCTTTGGTTCAACCGGCCGATGAGCCTGACCGACGACGAACTGGATCGCTATGCCCGCCATATCGTGCTGCACGACATTGGCGGCACGGGGCAAATGGCCATTCGGGCTGCGCGGATGCTCGTCATTGGCGCAGGGGGGATCGGATCCCCCGTGATCCAATATCTTGCAGCAGCAGGCGTTGGCGCGATCACGATTGTGGATGATGATCTGGTCAGCCTATCGAACCTTCAGCGCCAAGTCCTCTATGCAACAGATGATATTGGCAAGCCAAAGGCCGATGTCGCCGCTGAGCGCGCTATCGCCATCAACCCGCATGTTGCCGCCTCTGCTCTGCGCCTGCGCGTCTCGTCAGACACGGTGGCGGAACTTCTGCGGCATGTAGATGTCGTCATTGATGGGTCGGACAATTTTGCGACCCGCCTTGCTGTGGCAGACGCAGCGCATCACGCGCGCATTCCCTTGGTGTCCGCCGCCATTGGCCAGTTTCATGGTCAATTGGGGACATTCCGTGGCTGGGAAGAGACTATGCCCTGCTATCGCTGCTTTGTCGGCGATGCGCATGATGCCGAAGACTGTGACAGCTGTGCCGATGTTGGCGTGCTCGGCGCAATGGTTGGCATGATGGGCAGCATGGCGGCGATGGAGGCCATTCGCTGCGTCACCGGTTTTGGCAAGGATCAGGCCGGGCTGTTGCAGATTATTGACGGGCTCGATCTCACCATGCGGGCCATCCGCCTGCCAAAAGACCCGGCCTGCACCACTTGCGGCGCATAAACTGACCTTGCCCTTCGCCGCGCAGGCGGGCATAGGCGCGCCTATCAACTGACCTCCTAAAAGGACTCGCCTGCGATGAAAGCCCGCGTCACGATCACGCTCAAAAATGGTGTTCTCGATCCGCAGGGTAAGGCGATCCACCATGCGCTGGAAGGCCTTGGCTTTGGCGGCGTTAACGATGTGCGCGCAGGCAAGATGATTGAGCTGGATCTTGCCGACGGCACGACGGATCCAGAGATTGAGGATATGTGCCGCAAGCTCCTCGCCAATACCGTCATCGAAAACTTCCGGATTGAGCGCATCTGATGAAGACCGCCGTTATCGTCTTTCCCGGTTCCAATTGTGACCGCGACTTGGCAGTCGCCTTTGAACAGGCAACGGGTCAGGCCCCACATATGGTCTGGCATCAAGAAACCAGCCTGCCCGATGGCATTGATCTGATCGGCGTGCCGGGCGGCTTTTCTTATGGAGATTATCTGCGTTCAGGGGCGATGGCCGCGCAATCACCGGTTATGCGCGCCGTCTCTGATGCCGCAGCCGACGGCCGCTATGTGCTTGGCATTTGCAATGGCTTTCAGGTGTTGACCGAAAGCGGGCTCCTGCCCGGCGCGTTGATGCGCAATGCCGGCATTTCCTTTGTGTGCCGCGATGTAAAGCTGACCGTCGCGAATACGCAATCGGCCTTTACCAACCTCTATGATGCAGGCGAAGACATTGTCGTTCCAGTCGCTCATCATGATGGCAATTATTTTGCGGACACCGCCACGCTGGATCGCCTGGAAGGCGAAGGCCGCGTCGCCTTTCGTTATGCGGAAGAGGTGAATGGTTCAGCGCGCAACATTGCCGGCATCCTCAATGAAGGTGGCAATGTGCTCGGCATGATGCCCCATCCAGAACGGTGCAGCGAAGATGCGCATGGCCGCCTTGATGGAAAGCGCATTTTCGACGCGCTCGCCAAAAGCGCCTAATCAGTCCCAGCCTTCCAAAACCTGATCCGGCGGCCGATGCCCGTCCACCCAGGCGCGAATATTGGCGATCACTTTCTCGCCCATAGCGGCGCGCCCTTCATAGGTGGCAGAGCCCATATGCGGCAGCAGCACCGTATTGGCGAGGTTCAGAAACCGCGGATCAACATGCGGCTCATTCACATAAACATCTAACCCCGCCCCCGCGATCCGGCCCGATTCCAGCGCCTCAATCAAAGCATTCTCATCCAGAACCTCACCGCGCGATGTGTTCACAAGATACGCATCGCTGCGCATTTGCGATAAGCGATGGGCATCGACCAAATGGTGCGTCTCGGCCGTATGCGGGCAGTTGATCGACACTATATCGGATTGGGTGAAGAGCACATCCAATTCGACAAATCGCGCGCCCAGTTCCGCCTCAATGCTTTCGGGTAAGCGGTGCCGGTTATGATAAATCGTCCTGATGCCAAAGCCTTGTGCCCGCTTGGCAACGGCGCGGCCTATGCGGCCCATTCCAATGATACCAAGCGTCTTGCCGTTAACCCTGTGGCCCAGCATCCCGCTCGGCTTCCAGCCATTCCATTGGCCCGAGCGGATCAGTTTTTCCCCTTCGCCAAGACGACGCGGAACGGACAGGATGAGAGCCATCGTCATATCCGCCGTATCTTCGGTCAGGACGCCCGGCGTATTGGTGACAAGGATTTTGCGTTCCCGCGCGGCGTGCAGATCAATATGGTCAACACCGACACCAAAATTGGCGATCATTTTGAGCCGGGGAGATGCCTTGGCCAATAAATCTGCATCGATCCTGTCGGTAATGGTCGGAACCAAAACATCGGTGTCCGCAACTGCGGCCTCCAGTTCAGCACGAGTCAGGCCGCGATCTTCGCGATTCAAGGTCGCATCGAACAAATCTTCCATTCGGCGCATCACGCCATCGGTCAGTTCGCGCGTGACGATAACTTTGGGGCGGGCGGGGCGATCTGGAACAGTCATGCCCTTTTGCTAAGCCGGGACACGAATTGCTGCAAGCACAGGTTGAAGAACTGCTGAGAAATTGGTTAAACGTCATCAACCATTTTATCTGGGAAGCTTGATGATCCGTTTTTGTCTTATCCTTTTGGCCTGCCTTGGTTTTTCAACGCCAAGCTTCGCTGACACTAGCCCCCCCTATTGGGCATCGATCAGCGCCGGAAAAGCACGGATGCGCACTGGCCCCGGGCAACAGTTTCCGGTGGTCTGGATGTATCAACGTGCCGGCCTGCCAGTAAAGGTGATTGCTACCTACCCCAGCTGGCGCAAAGTCGTTGATCCGGACGGCACAACCGGCTGGATGCAGGCGAATTTGATTTCAGACAAGACAACAGCGATTGTCCTTGGCGACGTGCGTCCGCTCCGCAATCGGCCTGAAGCAAGCGGCAAGATCATCTGGCGCGTGGGCCCCGGCGTTTCTGGCGCGATCAGCGAATGCGGCCTTGGCTGGTGCCGTTTTGAAGTCGGCGGCAAGGCGGGCTATATTGAAAGCGCGCATATTTGGGGCGGCAATTGACCCAATTGCCGACTTGCGTCTGAAGCGCGTCGGCTTCATCATCCCACAAAATAGACTGAGAGGAGCCCAAAATGGCTGTCACCAAAGATCAGATGCTTGCCACACTCAATGCCCAGCGCAGTGCCTTTACGGCCGAACTCCCGGTGTCGGCAGCCGCCCGCAAGGATCGTCTCCGGCGCGGGATCGCGATGATGGTTGACCATGGGGAGGCCTTTTGCAAAGCACTATCGGAAGATTTTGGCCATCGCAGCATCGAACAATCGATGATGACAGATATTGTGCCATCGATCCGCTCCTTCAAATACAACATCAAACAGCTTGATCGCTGGATGAAGCCAGAACGCCGCAAGGTGGAATTCCCGCTTGGCCTATTCGGGGCAAAGGCAGCCGTTGAATATCAGCCCATGGGTGTTGTTGGCATCATCGCGCCCTGGAATTTCCCGGTCCAGTTGACGACCGGACCGATGGCGGGCGCTTTTGCTGCGGGCAACCGGGTCATGATCAAATCCTCTGAATATACGCCAACGGTCGCCGCGCTCTTCGAAGAGATCGGTCCCAAATATTTTGCTGAAGAAGAAGCCGCCTTCTTCTCTGGCGGGCCGGATGTTGGTCAGGCCTTTGCCGGGCTGCCCTTTGACCATTTGATTTTCACAGGGGCCACGGGCGTCGGCAAACATATTCTTCATGCCGCCGCCGATAATTTGACGCCGGTCACGCTGGAACTGGGTGGTAAATCTCCCACGATCATCGGCAGATCCGCCAATATTGAGAGCGCGACACAGCGCATCGCCTTAGGCAAAATGCTGAACGCCGGGCAGATTTGCTTGGCGCCCGACTATTTGATGGTGCCGCGCGAAAAAGAGGCGGAAGTTGTGGCTGGCATGACCAAGGCTGTGTCGGTCATGTATCCGACTTTACTCGAAAATCCGGACTATACCTCTGTCGTCAACGCCCGCCACCGCGATCGTCTGACCAGCTATTTGGACGATGCCAAGGCCAAAGGCGGCGAGGTGATTGAAATCAACCCCGCCAATGAAGATTTTGGCGCGTCCAACCGCCACAAAATGCCGCTCTATCTCGTGCGCAACCCGACCGAAGATATGAAGGTGATGCAGGAAGAGATTTTCGGCCCTGTTCTCCCGATTAAAACCTATGAGCGGATTGAAGAGACTATTGACTATGTGAATGGTCATGATCGTCCACTGGGCCTCTATTATTTTGGCGAGGAAGAAGCCGAAAAACGGCAGGTGCTCGATCGGACAATTTCGGGCGGCGCGACCGTGAACGACGTGATTTTCCATATTTCAATGGAAGACCTGCCCTTTGGCGGCGTCGGGCCGTCGGGCATGGGATCCTATCACGGCTTTGACGGCTTTAAGACGTTCAGCCATGCCAAGGCCGTCTATCACCAGCCAAAGATCAACGTGTCCAAATTGGCCGGGCTGATGCCGCCTTACGGCAAAGCCACAAAGAGCTCCATCGCGCGCGACTTTAAGGCATAAAAGGCTCAGAACAGAGCTTCGGGGGGAAGACAATGACGATCACCCATTTACTGACGACCAATGCGGTTGTGCTGGCCGTCAGCATGACGGCGTTATGGGCCTATTGTGTCCGCATCAAAGATGTATCGGTGATCGACAGCTTCTGGTCGTTCGGCATGGTTTTGCTGGCGGCGACCAGCTTTGTGATGCTGGGCGCGGAAGGGACGCAGGCAACCATTCTCTTCGGCCTCACAGCCATTTGGGGGCTGAGACTGTCATTGCACTTGTTCACCCGCTGGCGCGCCCATGGCGTCGACCCGCGCTATACCGCCATTCTTGGCCGGCTGATGGCGAAGCGGGGATGGAGCTTTGCCAAAGCTTCCTTCATCCAAGTGTTCCTGATGCAATATGCGCTGCTGTTCATCGTCTGCCTGCCGGCACAATTGGGGGCAGCATGGGGCGACGATACGCCGCTCAGCATGATCCAATGGGCCGGTGTTGCGATTGCGCTTATCGGCATTGCCTTTGAGACGATTGGCGACGCGCAGCTGACCGCATTTCGCAACAATCCCGCCATGGACGGCAAGGTGCTGGACACAGGCCTTTGGCGCTATACGCGGCACCCCAATTATTTTGGCGATGCGTGCACGTGGTGGGGCATTTGGCTGGTGGCGGCGAACACGCCGCTCGGCGCTGCGACCATTATCGGGCCGATCCTCATCACCTTCCTGCTGATGCGGGTATCGGGTGTGCCGATGCTGGAGCATCGGCTGAAAAAGAACAGGCCCGGCTATGAGGACTATCTCCGCCGGACCTCATCCTTTTTTCCCATGCCGCCGCGCCGCTAAAGGCAGAGCAGATTAGCCGTAATTGGGTTCGTCCATCCAGGGCGAGAAGTGCGGCATATCCTCCGTTACGCGATCAGGATAAACGGCGGGACGCTTTTCAAGGAAGGAGACAACGCCTTCTTTGGCATCCCCTGCCGCCCCGCGGGACCAGATGGCGCGGCTATCCAGCTTATGCGCTTCCATCGGGTGCGACGCGCCCATCATGCGCCACATCATCTGCCGCGTGAGCGCGATAGACACAGGCGCGCTCTCATCCGTCAATTCATGCGCCAGCGCACGGGCGGCGGCGATCAGATCTTCCGGTTCATGGATAGACTGGATCAGGCCGCCCTTCAGCGCTTCCTCAGCGCCAAAGACGCGCCCGGAATAGCACCAATCCAACGCCTGACTAATCCCCACCAAACGGGGCAGGAACCAGCTTGAGGCGGCTTCAGGCACAATCCCGCGCCGGGCAAAGACAAAGCCAAAGCGCGCCGTGCGGCTAGCCAAGCGGACATCCATTGGCAGCTGCATCGTCACGCCAATGCCCACAGCCGCGCCGTTAATGGCCCCAATGACAGGTTTTTTGCAGTTAAAGATCCGCAGCGTCACCCGGCCACCGCCGTCTCGTGCGCCCTCATGGCTTAAATCGACCTTGCCTTCAGCAGACACAGCCGACGCATTGTCAGCCCGGTCATCCCGATCCGCATAGTCAAAGGTTTTTGCCCCCGCCGACAAGTCAGCCCCTGCACAAAAGGCGCGGTCGCCAGCGCCGGTGACGATGACAGCACGCACAGAATCATCGGCATCCGCCTGATCAAAGGCGGCAATCATTTCTTGCATCATCTCATTGGTGAAGGCGTTCATCTTGTCCGGGCGGTGCAAGGTCAGCGTCAAAACACCTTCCGACACATCCACCTTGATCGTCTGATAATCAGCCATGTCTGTCTCTCCTATTTCTTTGCCTGTTTTCATGGCGGCAATGACAGCCTCTGGCAACACCCGAGGCGCATTGACAGGATGTGCTCCCATGCGCACCAAGGCCGCATGACAGATAGGATCAAGCTAGAAGAGAGTTGGAAAGCGGCCCTCGCCCCAGAATTTGAAACGGCGCGCATGCAGGCGCTCCGCCGCTTTCTGGTGGCCGAGAAAGCCGCTGGAAAAACCATCTTCCCACAGAGCACAGACTGGTTTCGGGCGCTTGACCTTACCCCGCTGCCCAAGGTGCGCGTCGTCATTTTGGGGC
>RFSU01000114.1 GCA_009923795.1 Sphingomonadaceae bacterium | reverse complement strand
CACGACAGCGTAGGCGGCCGGCCGGGTTGCCTGATCGGCACGGGCCTTGTCGAGCGACTCGCGGGCATTGGTGAGCTTGACTTCGAGCGCGGCGAGGTCGGAGGCGTCGGCGACCTTCGCCTCGCTTTCGAGCGCCTCGACGACGCCCACGAGGCGGGCGAGTTCATCCTCGAGCTCGCGCGTATTCTCCTCGATCCCCGCAAGCACCATCCGGGCCCGGGAGAGATCGTCGTTGGTCTTCTGCCGGACGCCATCGAGCTGATCGCGCCGCCAGCGGTCAAATTCGTCACGGAGCTAAAGCTGTTGGCTGACCGGTCGAGCGTAATCGACCCCGCAACTTTCCCAGAAAGCGTGGAGAGGTCGACATCATTCTGCTGCGTGACGTTGCCAGCGACGCTTTCTGTGGCCCAGCCAACGGCAACAGACGAGCTGCCGCCAGCGCCGGCGGACACAGAGGTGACCGTCGCAAAATACTTGCTGCCCGAAGCCGCCGCTGCGTTTGCCCCGGTGATTGTTTCGGTCAAGGTGCGGCCAAACAAGTCGGTACCGGTCACGGTAAAGGTTCGCGCGCTATCATCAGCAGCGCTTGTGATGATTATGCGATTGCCCGTGGAAGACGTTGCCACGCTGCTTGTTGCTGCGGTTCCATTGATCGTGATCGCGCCGCCTTGAGCCGCGACAGACTGGCTTGCAGAAACCGCCGCCGTGACCGCGTCAAAGCCGAACTGAAGCTTCGCTAGATCATATGTATAGCCGAGCTGAATATTGTTTGAGTTCTGGATGTAATAGGTTCCCACGCTCGAATTCGAACGCTGCGTGCCCGTAAGCGTCACGTTGCCGCCATTTGGACGCAGGATCAGATCCCCGTTGCCCGACCAGATATTCGCGCTGCTCGTAATTGAGGTGCCCTCAAGGATGACACCATAGCCCTGAAGATCGATCCCGCCGACAGTCAGGCTGCCCATGGTCTTGATCCTGATAGCAGACGTATTGCTGCCTTCATAAAGGCTGCTGGTCAGCTGAAGGTTATTGGCTTCGGTATCCGCATCGAAGAGCGAGAATGCCCCATAGCGCAGGATGCGGTTAACAGATCCAAATTCGTTATTGGGGTTGGTCAGCGTAATCGCACCAGAGCCAGCGGACGCATCGCGCGCGCGCATGTAGAGCTGGCCGACCTTGATGGTTGTCCCGACGTTTTGAGAAATGGTGCCGGTGAACCAGTTCCAATAGTTGCAGCCGCTGGCAAGACAATAATAGCTGTCATCGCCGATGACCATGCCGCCGCGTGACGCCAAAGTACCGGCTGTAATGTTGCCTAGGAAGGCGTTGGTGAACCCATGCACCATGACCGAATTGGTCGATGTGTTCCCAGCAACAATATTGCCCTTAAAGTCAATAACCCCGCGGTTATTGCCGTTATTATAGTCATATCCATAGAGATAGACTTGGCCGGATGCCGTGACAGTCGATGAGGCACCCTGTGTAATGCCATAACCAGTCAGCGTGGCGTTGCCCGACGTGGCCGTAATGCTATAGTTTCCAAGAATGAGCGCACCATTGCCGGTTCCGATATCGACCGACGTCGCCATCACATTACCCGTCAGCGCCATACCCGCCGTGTGACCCACTGCCTTCACGGTCAAGCTGCTGCCCACGTCGAAATTAGCAAGCGTGTCAATTTTGTTGTTGGTCGATGTGATCGAAATCGAGCTTGCCGACGACACCGTCAGGTTCGCAATGTCGATTTTGCCCGTCTCGTTAGCCGGATTGTTCGGCTGGGACAGCGCGCCCGAAATTGTGTCGGAAACCGCAAGTCCGACAGACACATTCGCCGCCGTCGCATTTGAGGCAACCACGCTAGTGATCGTCTTATACGACTTGGTTGATGTGACGCTGGTCGCAGACGCGCCGGAGACTGTTTCAGACTGGGCATTGCCGCTGGCGTCAGTCCCCGTGATGACAAAGCTGTTTGTCGTCTCATCGCCGACGAATTTGAGTTTCAAGGCCTGGCTCGTGCGCAAGCGCAAACCGCTTGCCAACAGGTTCAAAGATCCACCCGCGCCAACGCTTTGCGCAGGCGCGACCGCGGTATCAGAGGCTACAATGCCGACCTGAAGGGTACCAACGCCGAGATTATTGGCATTCGCATTAACAGTAAACAGATTGACCGCGCCTGCATCCGTAACAAGAACAGCTGGCGTGCCGTTCGTATCCGCATCAGTCGAAGACAAGAGCGCATATTGGGTAATGGTATTGCCACCGCCGTACATGCGGATTTTACCCGACCCAGCATTGTAGACACTGGTTGAATAATAAGACTGGTTGTTAATGCCGCCCAAGCCCGTCAGCGTGATCGCGCCGTTATTGGTCAGGATGCTGCTATTATTCTGAGTGGCCGACAGCGCCCCCTTGGTTGAAATCGTCACAGCACCACCGGCCGTCGTGGTTGTGCCGCTAATCGTCAGACCGACATTGGCAGCCGTTGTCGATACAGAGACGGGCGCGCCGCTCTGCGTGAGCGTCGCGTTCATGTTGATGGAAAGAGCGGACGCAGAGCTAGAGGAAAGCTGGTACCCATTTGCGCCATTATAATATTGGAAGGCGCCACTATTGGTCGCAAGCGTGATCGTTCCCGTGCCGCCCAGCGAGACCAAGCTCTTGGCTGCAATGCTTGCTTGGAAGCTGAGGTTGCTCACGCTGGAGAGAGAGATGTCGCCAAGGCCCGACGTGCTGCCCTGCGTGCCGCCGCCAATTGTGCTGACGACCGTGACAGCACCACCCGTACCGCTGGCTGTGTTGAACGTCAGATTATTATATTCGCCCGTTGTGCTGTAGAGCGTCGAGTTCACATAGACCTGACCCGTGCCACGCGTGAAGACAACCGGCGCATGCATTTCCGAGACGATCGTGGTGTAGACGCTGTTGTTGAGCGTAAACACGCCATTGCCGCCACTGGTATCAATGACCACCGGCGTATTATTGCTCTCGGTCGTTAAATTGCCAAAATTGAGCTTGGTCGTCGTCGCAATACGAATACCCGTTGTCCTGCCGGAGAGCGTTACACTTCCGTCCGTCTTGATGCTGGAGAAGATATCCGTCGTGACAGCTGAATTCACATCGAGAGAGTAAAGAGCGGTCGTTTGACCAATCGCGCCGCCAAAGCGGACATTGCCCGCGCCCGCCGTGATGTTCAGCGCCTTAAGAGCGGAAGACGATTCAGAATCAACCGTGCCAAGTAGGAAAACATACCCCGTCGTCGCACCGGTATCGAGAGTGATATGATCGGCAAGCGTGACAGCTCCATTGGAGAGAATATTGCCACCCAGGCCTTGGGCTGCCGTGCTGGTGCCGCTGAAAATACCGCCAATCGCAGTCAGGTTGCCGCGCAGGATGCTTTTATTGGCACCCGATGTAGTCAGCGTAATGGACGCAGCGTTGCCGCCATTGTCCAACCCCACATTGCTGGCATCTTTCCGCAGCGGTTCACCGCCCGAGGTTGTGATTGCGTAGACCGAAACATTCCCGCCCGACGAGCTGATATTTACGGTTGCAGCATTACTGCCCGATGCCAGATTGTTGGACGCACCCGTTGTGGTGACGTTATTCAGCGTGACGCCCGAAGCACCTGCGATGGTAACCGAGCCAGAGGTTGTACCCGTATTGGCATCAGCCGTTGTCGTAATGTTGGCGCCCGCGCTGGCCGTCACAGCACCCGTTGTTGAGGTGATGCTGATATTACCGCCTGCCGTTACAATCGACTTTGCAATATTCACGGCGGCTGCCGAAATTGAGACAAGGCCGCTCGCCTGCCCAGCATCGCCGCCGACACCCGTGATCGCCTGAGTGGTGCTGCCAAGCGTGATCGTCTTGGTGGCACTGGTGAGCGTGATAGCGCCGCCACCCGAAATCGAGCTGAACGTTGTGTCGTTGGTAATATTGCTGATGCGAATAAAGCCCGGCTTATCGGCCGAAAGGGTGACCAGGCCCGTGGACGAGAAGGCCCCCGTTAAATCAATATTGCCGTCTGAGCCTGTCGACGTCGTGATTGAGACTGCACCCGCCGAGATGAAGTTTGCCGTGCTGGTGATGCTGCCGGCAATGTCGATTGCAATGCCACCGGAGCCTGCACTGACCGCCTTCAATTCTGTATTGCCTGTTCCCTTCAGAGTGATTGCGCCCGCTGCGCCGGACGTAACAGCCACACCAGATGAGAAGACGTTGGCAGTATTGGATGCGGTGATGCTTCCACCCGCGGTGAGCGTCGATGCCGTTTGCGATTGGACAGAGCCGATGAAGGAAATATTGTTGACCGCCGATGCCGTCAGGCTGCCCGTTAGCATGCGGACGGATTTTCCGGTCAGCAAGCTGATGCTTCCGGCCGATGTCGCGGTTCCGTCCGGCGACTGGCCCGCCTGAAGGACAAGCGAACCTGTTAGGCCGAGGATATTGGCATTGATCGCTATGTCATTCGCCGCCCGAAGCGTCAGCGTGTTTTCCGACAACCAGCTAATGGCAGCAGCAACAGTGATATTGCCAGACTGCGATCCGGACGATCCAGTCGTCACGAGAACGTTGCCGGCATCCAGCGCGCTTTGCAGGGCGGATACCGTCAGGACTGAATCGTCCATCGTCGCATCGGTGCCGGCAATATTGCCGCCCGTCGATGCGATCGTCAGATTATAGGGATCAAGGAGCAATGTCCCTGCACGCCCCATAGGCGCACGCAGATTGACCGCCCCTGTGAAATCGAGAAGCTTCTTGCCAGAGACTTCGACAAATCCACCCTGCCCGGCATCAGCACCGCCACGTGCAGAAATACTGCCCGCAAAATGCGTTGCCTTATCCGACCATATAACGACAGTGCCGCCGTCCCCGGCGTGCCCTGCGTCAGCGGTGATGGAGGCGCCCGCGTCCACCGAAGTGGTGCGGGCGTTGACAATGTCTGGATCCGCCCCCTGGAAGCCGCCACCTATGTTGATGGCGCCGCCCCCGGAACTACCCGAGGCATCAAGTCTGGCGGTACTTGCGATCGACACATCGCCCGCGGTGATGTCGATCTGCCCACCAAGGCCTGTCGGATCTTGCGCTGAGACAGATCCAATCGCGTCAACCCGACCGGTCACGCTGCCGTCGATCTTGATCGAAGCCGCTTCAATTTGACCGCCAGCCACGATCCGGCTGACCTTGCCATCCCCAGAAGCAATAATCGCCTGAGCCTGCTCAAGCTTTGACGCGATGGCGCTGTCCACCAGCTTACGCTCCGACGACAGGGTCATGATGACCTGTCCGTCTTGCGCCGCAATCATGCCGTGATTTTCAATCAACTGACCAACGAGTGAAGGATCGACCTGCACCGATAGAAGATCGGTGCCCGTCAGATTGAGGGTCAGCTGATTGCCGCCGGCCAAGGCAATCGTGCCCATGCGGCCAGATATGATCGCTTCGTTACGCACGGTTGGCGCAAGGAACGCGGCATAGCCGGTAACGACAATCTCACCCTCATTGATGACAGACCCGTCAGAACCATTATTCTTAAAGACATAACGACCCGCGTTAAAATCTTCGTCGGACAAGGACATGGTGCTGGCCACAATTCCAGCCGCATTGATGCGGCTGGTCGCGCCAAAAAGAACGCCATGCGGGTTGAGCAAGAAGATTTGGCCGTTCGATGTCAGAGACCCAAAAATCTTGCTGGGGTCATCGCCGGTGACTCGGTTAAGCGTAATTGAGCTGCTGTCTGGGAGCTTGAAATTAACGCTTGCGCCTGAGCCAATGTCGAATGACTGCCAATTGATCACGGCCTTGTTGGTCGATTGGGTAACATCCATCGCCAAGCCGGTTTGCGAGATAACCGCACCGCCCGACGTGACAACGCCGCCCGTAGGCAGGTCATTTGCCAGCGCGGGAGAGGCTAGGGTTAACCCCAGCGCCCCTGCGACAATGAATAGGCCTTTAAGCCAGAACGCACTTCGGCGCCCTAGCCTGCCTAAATGGTCAAGATGTGACATACTTTTCCCAGACATTAGAATGTTACCCTGGCGTTGATCCACGCCTTCATTTTGCCATTAAAACCCGTTGGCGAATTAATTGGTCGTGCGATGGAGGCGTCGATCACGAGCGTGCGCGCCACTTGGAGAACTGCCCCAGCACCAAAGCCTTGCAGCATCGTCGGGCGGTTCGCAGACGCGCCAGAGACTTTGCCGATATCGTAAAAGGCCGAAAGTTTGAACGCAGGCACAAATTCATGCTCAAGCGTCGCACGCCCGATCACGCCCGAACGTCCCGAGACGTCATCATCATTGCTGGCGGCCAAAACTCCGTTCGACCCGTTGATCATCAAAAATTGCGAAGGGTCGAGTTTGTTCGATCCAGACTGCGCCATTGCGCGCAGCGTTAGGCTATCGCGCTTTGTCAGCATCTGGCGACGCTGCGCATAGCCCGAAATCCGAACATGGCCGCCATCGGTGCTGGTGCGGCCCGCAAGAACGCTGATCCCAAAGCCTGAATTGCCGCCGGAAAGGACAGCATCGGCACGGCTCACATCAATCGATACTGACCCATAAGCAAGCGACCGATTAGTAACCAAAGTGGCGACGCGGTCGGAGAACCGGCGATAGCCGCCTTCAAAGCTCAATTGGACTGAGCGGTCTGACTGGAGCACCAAGGGATAGCGCAGGCCTGCAATGGCGGCCTCGCTATTGCCCTTAATCGTCACGGGCGTTTTCAGCAGCTTGTAGTTGAGGCCAGACACAGACAAGCTTGCAGAAAGGCCATCGGAGCCGATGGGCAAGCTATACCCGACCCGACCATATTGCACCCCGCGAGACGCCAGAACCGCGAGTGTCAGATCATCTCCAAAGGCCATGGAAGGCTGCAAGCTGGCGCTCACGAGCATCCGTTCCTTACCCGACCGCGCCGATCCAGCATTATCGACCAAAGCGCTGAAATGCTGCCCGACACCTAGTTCAGGTACCAGCACCACAGAGGATGTGCCATCGGTCGATCCGGCCCGCAAAACGGCACGATAGGAATTGCCGGCAACCTGGTTGAGCAACAGGGTTCCGCGCTCAATGCGGCGCAAATCCAAGGGATCGCCCTGCTTCAGCCCGGCGCCAATATAGGCCCGAATGCGATCTTGATGGGGTGTCGTCGCCGATGCATCAATTTCGACGCGATCGAGCCGGCTCTCCACGATCTGGATCCGAACTGCCCCGTCCGCGACATCCTGAGCCGGGACAACGGCACGGGCGAAAAAGCCACGTTCTTGGTAAAGCTTTCCGATCAAGTCTGCGGCGTAGTTTAACTCCGCTAAAGTCAGCTGTTGGCCGATAAAACGCTTGAGCGGAAGCGCAAGCTCATTGGCACTCAACAGGTGATTTCCGTCAAAAACAAAACTCTGGACGGTCACCTTTGCGCCACTGGTCTCAGTCGGCTCGACAATCTTGATTTCTGCGCGCGGCTTGACCTTTTGCTCCGGAATAGCGGACGGCTCAATCCGCCGAAGCACCTCTGCACCCGCATTTTCCGGTTGGGCCTGGGCTCCCGCCGCTGAAGCGCCGGTAAGCGCCAACACAACAGCCGAAATGGTCACTGCGAATTTTCCCGAAACCGTGCGCATAAATAATCCTTATTGTCGAATTCAGTATCTATTTAATGGCATTTTTAGTGCCATTTTATCTCATCTTTGTGTCACACTCGACGCATCACCAAC
>RFSU01000113.1 GCA_009923795.1 Sphingomonadaceae bacterium | reverse complement strand
CTATCGTGAGATGCGGCGCATGACGGGCTTGTTGATGGAGGGGGATCAACCCGCAGGCGGCGTGTGGAATTATGACGCGCAAAATCGCAAGCCGGCGGAAGCGCGCCTTTTCATTCCGCGCCGACAGGGCACAGAGCCAGATGCCATCACCGCCGAAGTTTTCTCTTTGGTCGCGGCGCGCTTTCCCGATCATCCGGGTCGGCTTGAGGGATTTGATCTTGCCGTGACGCATGAAGGCGCGCTGGCGGAACAAGCGCGGTTCTTGGCGCAGGCCCTCCCCAATTTTGGGGATTATCAAGACGCGATGCTGACAGGGGAGCCCTTGCTCTGGCATTCTTTCCTATCGCCCTATTTGAATGTCGGGCTGCTCGATCCGCTTGATCTGTGCCGGGCCGTTGAGGCCGAATGGAAAGCGGGGCGGGTGCCGGTTAACTCGGCCGAAGGCTTTATCCGTCAGATCATTGGCTGGCGCGAATATGTGCGCGGCATTTATAATTGGGCCGGGCCAGATTATGCGACACGCAATGCGCTGGGGGCGACGCGCCCGCTGCCCGATTTTTACTGGACGGGCGACACGCAGATGCACTGCCTGTCGCAAGCCATCGGCCAGACGCTTAACATAGGTTATGCGCATCATATCCAGCGGCTGATGATCACCGGCAATTATGCGCTGCTCACCGGCATCGATCCGCATGAGGTGCATCTTTGGTATTTGGCGGTCTATCTCGATGCCTTTGAATGGGTGGAGACACCCAATACGCTGGGGATGAGCCAATTTGCAGATGGCGGCCTATTGGCGTCCAAACCCTATGTGGCCTCTGGCGCCTATGTGGACCGCATGTCGGATTATTGCGGGTCTTGCGCTTATGACGTGCGCCAGAAAACAGGGCCAAAGGCCTGCCCTATGAATGCGCTCTATTGGGATTTTCTGGATCGCAACCGGCCATCGCTCGGAAAAAATGTGCGCCTTGCCACGGCCTATCGCTCTTGGGACAAAATGGATGAGGATCGCCGCCGTGCGCTTACGGCCAGTGCGGCAGCCCATCTGGTAAGGCTCGACGCGGGCGATCCTTCGATCTAGCCTAGGCGTTCTTATTTGAGGAGATTCGACATGGACTCGCTCGTCAGCACCCAATGGCTTCAAGACGAACTCGGCGCATCCGATCTGCGCGTTGTGGATGCAAGCTTGTTTCTGCCCGCCGATAATCGGGATCCTAAGGCGGAGTATGAAGCCGCCCATATCCCCAGCGCCGTCTTCATGGACTTGTCCGAAATTGTGGACACCCATTCCAGCCTGCCGATGATGCTGCCAAGTGCGGAAAAATTCGCCAGCCGTATGCAATCGCTTGGGCTGGGGGATGGCAGCCGGATCGTCCTTTATGATGACAGTCCCTATAAAAGCGCGGCCCGCGCTTGGTGGATGCTGTCCCAAGTTTTTGGCGCGCATGGCGTTGCCATTTTGGATGGCGGGTTGGCCAAATGGAAAGCCGAAGGTCGCCCGCTGGAAAGCGGAAAGCCTGCCATTCGCCATCGCCATTTCACCGTTTGGAAGAATGAAAAGGTCGTGCGCACCAAGGCCCAGATTTTGGCGAACCTTGAAAACGGGGCCGAACAATTGATGGATGCCCGCGGGGCTGCGCGCTTCACGGGCGACGAGGGCGATCCGCGCCCCAATGTTGCCAAAGGCCATATCCCCGGCAGTCTTAATCTTCCTTATGGGCAGATGTTCAATCCAGATGGCAGCTGGAGACAGGGCGATGCCTTGCGCGCCGCTTTTGACGCGGCCGGCATTGATCTCAGCCGCCCCTTGGTTGCGACCTGCGGCTCTGGCCTGACGGCGGCAACCCTCGTTTTTGGGGCGCATCTGCTCGGCAAGGAAGACGTCGCGCTGTATGACGGCAGCTGGTCAGATTGGGGCAGCGATCCGGACACACCCAAGGCGATGGGCGCGGCGTAAACTTATGCTCCGGCCCTAGGGTGATCCAGAGGTTCGACAGCGTCGGTGCGGCGCGCTAGAAGTGCCTTATGTCAGACACGCGCAAGACCAAAGCTGAAACCCGCCTCACCCATGCTGGCCGCCGGGCCGAATGGACGAGCCTTGCCAAAGGCCGGGGTGGCATCGTTAATCCGCCGGTCTGGCGCGCCTCGACCATTCTCTATGAGGATGTGGCGCATTTGCGGCAGGGAACGCATACCAACCGCGATGGCGATTTATTCTATGGCAGGCGGGGCACGCCGACCCAATGGGCGCTGGCAGAGGCGATTACCCAGATGGAGCCGGGGGCAGAGGGCACGATGCTCTATCCCTCCGGCGTGGCGGCTGTCACCGGGGCTTTGCTGTCCATCCTCAAGCCGGGCGACCATCTGTTGATGGTCGATTCCGCTTATGATCCTACACGCAATTTCTGCGAGGGGTTTTTGAAAAACTGGGGCGTTGAAACCAGCTATTATGATCCGCTGTTGGGCGCGGATATTGCGCCCTTGATCCGGCCCAATACGCGGGCCATTTTCCTCGAATCGCCGGGGAGTCTCACTTTTGAGGTGCAGGATGTGCCCGCCCTTGTCGCCGTTGCACAGGCCCATGGCCTGAAGACAGTGATGGACAATACTTGGGCAACGGCCTTGTTCTTCACGGGCATTGAAAAGGGCGTTGATCTCGTCGTGACAGCGGCCACCAAATATTTGGGCGGGCATAGCGATGTGATGATGGGCGCTGTGACGGCCAATGCCGCAAGCTGGCCTGCCTTGCGGCTTACAGCACAGATGCTCGGCCATTTTGTCGGCGCGGATGACAGCTATTTGGTATTGCGGGGCCTGCGCACGCTCGCCTTGCGGCTGGGCCAGCATCAGGACAGCGCCCTTCACATTGCGCACTGGTTGGCCGTCCAGCCAGAGGTGGCGCGCGTTTTGCACCCAGCGCTTCCCACGGACCCCGGCCATGCAATTTGGCGGCGTGATTTTGCCGGGGCCAGCGGGCTCTTTGGCTTTGTCTTGAACGGTGGGGATGAGGCGGCGCGGGCCGCGTTGATCGATGGGCTGGGCCTGTTCGGCATCGGCTATAGCTGGGGCGGCTATGAAAGCCTTGTTCTGCCCGTTGATCCCCAAAATTATCGATCCGCAACGCGCTGGGCGGCAGAAGGCCCGGTTATCCGCCTGAGTATCGGTTTGGAACATGTCGATGATTTGATTGCCGATCTGGCCGAAGGGTTGGCCCGGTTTCGTCGGGTGCGCGACGGGCAATAAACCCTCAGGTCATATTGCGTGCGTCGCTTGCCCCCCCTATCTTTGACGGGTCACCCAAGCGGGAGAGAGAGATAATGACGAGCGCCTTTTCAAAATTGCACCTTGCCCTTGTTCCAGCCGTGCTGGCTGTGTCGGGCTGCGGCCTTAACAGCGTGCCGACCGAGGAAGAAAATGCGAAGGCCAAATGGGCCAATGTGCAGGCGGATTATCAGCGCCGGGCCGATCTCATCCCCAATCTTGTCGAAACGGTGAAGGGCTATGCCAAGCAGGAGCAATCCGTACTTGTCGAGGTGACCAATGCCCGCGCTCGTGCCACTTCTGTGCAGCTGAGCGCCAATGATTTGACCGACCCGGCCAAGATGCAGCGCTTTCAGCAAGCGCAAGGCGCGCTGAGCCAGGGGCTTGGCCGCCTGCTCGCCACGAAAGAAGCCTATCCGGATCTCAAATCAAACACCAATTTCCTCGCCCTGCAATCGCAGTTGGAGGGAACGGAGAACCGCATCAATATTTCCATCAAGGATTATAATGAAGCGGTGCAAAGCTATAACACCACAATCCGCACCTTCCCGGATGCGGTTGGGGCCAAGCTGTTTTACGGGGCAAAGCCAATGACCCCCTATCAGGCAACAGCTCCCAATGCGGATCGCGCGCCGCAGGTGAAGTTCTGACCCACGGCACGTTCATGAGCTGGGTCGCGCGCGGACTGGTCAGCCTTCTCCTGCTGGTCTCGGTTGGGCAGCCCGGCTTTGCCCAGACGTTCCCTAAGCCCAATAATACACGCGTGGTGGATGCGGCAAATCTGTTGCCGCCGGCGGAGGAAAGCGCGCTCGATCAGAAATTGGCCGCGTTTGAAAAAGCCACAGGCCGTCAGTTTGTCGTGGCGACGATTCCCGATCTTCAGGGCTATCCCATTGAGGATTATGGCTATCGACTGGGCAGGGCCTGGGGCATCGGATCTAAGGATAAGGATGATGGGGCGCTGCTGATCGTTGCGCCCAAAGATCGCAAGGTGCGCATCGAGGTTGGCTATGGGCTGGAGCCTTATTTGACCGATGCCTTATCGAGCGTGATCATCAATACGCAGATTTTGCCGCAATTTAAGGCCGGGGATTATCCCGGCGGCATCACGGCCGGGGCGGATGCGGTGATGGAGCAATTGCAACTTCCCCCAGAAGAAGCGGCCGCGCGCGTCAAGGCAGCAGACGCCCCGTCAGAGCATAAGGGTGGCATCCCCATTGCGCTGATTTTCTGGGCAGTCGTGCTCATCTTTTTCGTCTTGCCCGGCATTTTCGGCGGGCGGCGTGGACGGCGGCATCGCGGTATTGCGCCGGTCATGATCTGGGGCCCGGGTGATTGGGGTGGCTCTCGTGGCGGCGGGTTCGGAGGCGGCTTTGGCGGTTTTTCGGGTGGCGGCGGCAGTTTTGGGGGCGGTGGCGCCTCGGGGAGTTGGTGATGGCACACAGGCTTGAGATAACGCCGGAGGATCAGGCGCACGTGGATGCGGCCGTCCGCGCGGCGGAGGACCGGACGTCGGGAGAGATTGTCACGATCATCACGCATCGGTCGGATGATTATGCCGATGTTGCTCTGTGGTGGTCGGCGGGCGTGGCCTTGTTGGCGTTGATCGCGTTGGTTTTGCTGCCCGATTTTTATATGGGCCTTGTCGATCGTCTGCTCGGCCGCTGGGCTTTTGAATGGACGCCGCGCACCGTGCTTGAACTGGCACTGACTATCGCGTCGCTCAAATTTGCAGCCATGTGGCTGTTGCTCTTGTGGCGGCCCTTGCGCCTTTGGCTCACCCCCCGGTCCATCCTTGCCGGGCGGGTGCGGCGCCGCGCCATTAACTATTTCCGCGTGGGTGCAGAACGCCGCACCACGGGGCGGACGGGCGTTTTGCTCTATGTCTCTTTGGCTGAACATCGCGCAGAAATTGTGGCGGATGAATCGATCCACGCCAAAGTTGCGCAAGCGGCCTGGGGCGATGCGATGGCCGATATGATCGTGCATGTGCGCGAGGGGCGCATTGCCGAGGGCATGGCGGCAGCGGTTGCCGATATGGGGGACATATTGGCCGCCCATTTCCCGCGCGCGGCAGATGACAAAAATGAATTGCCCGACCGGCTGATCACATTGTGACGCCAGACGCGGACGCCGAAAAAATTGTCTGGCAGGGCAAATTCATCACCGCCAAGACCCGCGGCAAATGGGAATATGTGTCGCGTGCGCGCGGCATTAAGGCCGCGGTGATCCTTGCGGTTGAGGACGGGCATGTTCTGCTTGTGGAGCAATATCGCGAGCCATTGGGCGCGCCCTGCCTTGAACTGCCAGCCGGACTTGTCGGCGACGAAAATGCAGGCGAGGCGGTGGAGGCGGCGGCCGCGCGCGAGCTGGAGGAAGAAACCGGCTATCGCCCGGCCAAGGTGACAATGATTGGGGAGTTTTACTCCTCCCCGGGCATGGTCAGTGAGAGTTTCTATTTCGTCCGGGCAACTGGGCTGGCCAAGGTGGGCGATGGCGGCGGGGTGGAGGATGAGAATATCACCGTACACCGCGTGCCCTTGGGCGACGTCGCAGAGTTTATGGCCCGCAAACGCGCCGAAGGCTGCACCATGGATGTAAAGCTGGTCGCGCTTTTGGGGCCCCTGCTGCTTGGCTCCTCCATGGCCTCGGATTCGCCTGCCTAAATTTTAGGCAGCGCGGAAAAGCTGCTTGTGAATCGAGCAGATAGCCCTGCGACCTGTGCTGAATATGCGCGCGGCCCTATCCTGTATCGCCCGGATCTTCGTCTATTTATGAAATTGGCACGCCCCTTGCTTGGTATTCTCTGACCAAATCCAAGGGGGTCTAATGAAACTGATCATCGCCATAATCAAACCATTCAAGCTGGACGATGTTCGCGAGGCGCTCACTGCGCTTGGCGTGTCCGGCATGACTGTTACCGAAGTCAAAGGCTTCGGCCGCCAAAAAGGCCAAACCGAGATTTATCGCGGGGCCGAATATTCAACCAACATGGTGCCCAAGGTGAAGGTGGAGGTCGCCTGCGACGATGCCGTCGCGGATCGCGCGCTCGAGGCCATTCAGCAAGCCGCCAATACCGGATCCATTGGAGACGGTAAAATCTTCATGCTCGACCTTGGGGCGGCGGTTCGCATCCGCACCGGGGAAACGGGCGCGGTCGCACTCTAAAGATAAGCAGGGGACATATGACCAAATTCACAAAATGGATTGCAGGGGCGGCGACGATGATCGCAACCACCCCTGCTTTGGCGCAGGACGGGCCAATTAAGGCTCCGACCGTCGAACAAATGGCCGGCATGGTCGATAAGGGCGACACCAGCTGGATGCTCATTTCATCCGCGCTGGTGCTGCTCATGTCGATCCCGGCGCTCGCGCTCTTTTATGGCGGGCTTGTCCGCACGAAGAATATGCTGAGCTTGCTCATGCAGGTGTTCATGATTGTGTCGATTGCAGCGCTCGTTTGGGTCGGCTGGGGCTATAGCCTTGCCTTTACCAGCGGCACGCCCATCATCGGCGGCACGTCCAAGCTGTTCCTGCAGGGCGTAGATGCCACAACGCTGGCGGCCACTTTCTCCAACAATGTCTATATTCCGGAATACGCCTTTATTGTGTTCCAGATGACATTTGCTTGCATTACGCCCGCGCTCATTGTCGGGGCTTTTGCGGAACGCATTAAATTTGCGCCGCTGATGCTCTTTGTCGTGGCCTGGTTGACGATCGTCTATTTCCCGATTGCGCACATGGTTTGGTATTGGGCTGGCCCAGACTTCCTTGCCGATGCACCGACGGATGTTGGTCTGCTCTGGGGCATGGGCGCGCTCGACTTTGCCGGTGGCACCGTGGTGCACATTAATGCGGGGATCGCAGGGCTCGTCGGCTGTCTCATGATTGGCAAGCGTTTGGGCTATGGCCGGGAAGCCACGCCGCCGCACTCGCTGACCATGACCATGATCGGCGCGTCGCTGCTCTGGGTGGGTTGGTTCGGCTTTAACGCTGGCTCCAATTTGGAAGCCAATGGCTTGGCCGCACTCGCCTTCATCAACACCTTTGTTGCAACAGCCGCTGCTGCTGTCAGCTGGGCAATTGTGGAACAGATCCATCATGGCCGTCCGTCGCTTCTGGGCGCTGTCACAGGGGCTGTGGCCGGGCTTGTCGCGATTACACCGGCATCGGGCTTTGCCGCACCGATGACGGCGATTGTTCTCGGCCTGCTGGTCTCGCCCATTTGCTACCTGTTCGTCGCTGTTGTGAAGAACAAGCTGAAATATGACGATACGCTCGACGTATTTGGCGTCCACTGCGTGGGTGGGATTTTTGGTGCCATTGGTACAGCAGTTGTCGCTGATCCCGCACTCGGTGGTCAGGGCTTTTTCGACTATACTGTCTTTCCGGCCGTCGTCGGTAGCTATGACATGGCAGCTCAGCTCATCACCCAGGTGAAGGCGGTTGTCGTCACCTTGCTCTGGTCTGGCATAGGTT
>RFSU01000112.1 GCA_009923795.1 Sphingomonadaceae bacterium | reverse complement strand
TGGTGCCGGGGCGTGGCCTGCGCGGTGCGCCTCTTTCTGAAATTGCCCGCCAAAATGGGCCGGGCGGGTTCAGCGTGGCTGCGCGGTTGGGCGATATTGATCTTGGCACGGGCACGCGCGCGGACGCCCCGGATCGTCGCTTGGTGCGGATCAATGGGGCCTCTGCCTCCGCCGTGACGCTGGCGGAATGGGTGTCGGCCCTATGGCTGACGCCCGCTATGGATCGGCTGTTTTTGGAAGGGGCTTCAGAGCGACGACGCTTTCTTGATCGCTTGGTTCTGGCCTTGGTCCCCGGCCATGCGTCTCACGCATCGCGCTATGAGGCCGCCATGCGGCAGCGCAACCGCTTGCTGGGCGATGACGCGCCTGCCGACCCAGATTGGCTGGCTGCGCTTGAGGCGCAGATGGCAAGCCATGGCATGGCCCTTGCCGAAGCGCGCGCTGAGGTGGTGGCGGCGCTGTCAGAGCGATTGAGGTTGCAGCCGGACGGACCATTTGCACGCGCCTCCTTGGCGCTGGAGGGGTGGACGGCGTCAGCCGATTTTCTGGATCAATTGCGCCTCAATCGGTCGCGCGATGCCGCCGCCGGACGGGCGCTGATCGGCCCGCATCGTGTGGATCTTTTGGTGACCCATTTGGCGAAGGATCAGGCAGCCGCCCTGTGTTCGACAGGCGAGCAAAAGGCCTTGTTGTTGGGGATCATCTTGGCGCATGCCGCCCTGATCGCTCATCGCACGGGCCGCCCGCCCATTTTGCTTTTGGATGAAGTGGCAGCCCATCTTGACCCCATGCGCCGAGCAGCCTTGTTTGAGCAATTGCGGACAACAGGCGGTCAGGTGTGGATGACGGGAACAGAGGCCGCGCTCTTCGCCGAAGCGGGGGCACGTGCCATGCGGCTCGTCGTTCAAGACGGCCAGGTCAAAGTTTAAGCGAGCGTCTTGCCCGTTTCCCGCAGATCAAGGCTTGCGGTAAAGAGCGGGGATTGGAGGCGCTGAAACGCCCCTGGTGTCATGCCGGTATAGCGACGAAATTCCCGGTTGAGATGCGATTGATCAAAAAAGCGTAGGGCCGCCAGCTCTGCTTCATCGGCATGGCTCAACCCGCGCATTGCGGCCGCCATGTCGAGAAAACGACATCTTTGCAAAACCGCCTTTGGCGATAGGCCAAAGCTGGCAAGGCAACGCCGCTCCAACTGACGCTGGGATAGGCCCAGCAGCTTTGCTGCGGCCTCTACCTTGATCGTGCTGTCACTGCGGGCAATGGATTCAAAGCTCGCGACAACGGGGTCGACACGATTGCGGCCGACATGATCCAGCTGTCGCTCAATCACCGCCTCCATGCGTTCGACGCAGGCCTCATCATTTGGCGCGTCGCTGGCCGCGAGCATCAGGGCATCGACAATCGCCGGGTCCCACGATTCTTTCAGCGGAACAATACGGTCTGCAAATTGTGTTGCAGGGCTATCAACAAGCGATGTCCAAGCACTTGGTCGGAAGGAAAAGGCGGCGACGGAAAAGGGGCCGCGCACGCGAACTTTAAGGGCCTGGCTGTTCGCGCCGAAAAGGAGGGCCCCATGCAGATTTTCCCATGCGCCGCCATTCCACCAAGCCCAGTCGCCGCGCAGCAGCACCCGAACAAAGGCATTGTCGGCCATCAACAAGTCTTCAAATTCCAGCTCATCGGGAAGATTGGCGCTGACAAGATAATGACGGCGTAAAAAGGGGAGAAGCTTTGCGCTGGGCGCAAAATTACGTGATGAAATCATTGCCCCCCCTCAAATCCAGATGCTCGCCCCAAATGGTCGGGGCTATTCAACACAAAGTGCGGAAATTTACACGCGAAAAACGATGCTGCACCATTATCTCGACCGAGACGAGGCTATATACGGCAAAAGCGCAACTAGCTTGCCGATCCCTCCTCAAAACGGCTAGGACTGCGCCATGTCTATCGCATCCAATTCTCTCGACCTGATTGGCAACACGCCGATGGTTCGGCTCGAAGGTCCGTCGGCAGAGACGGGCTGCACTATTCTCGGCAAATGTGAATATGCAAATCCGGGCGCTTCGGTGAAGGATCGGGCGGCGCTATTCATCGTCGAAGATGCAGAGGCCAGAGGCGTTCTAAAGCCGGGCGGGACAATTGTGGAAGGCACAGCGGGCAATACCGGCATCGGCATCGCGCTTGTCGCCAATGCTAAGGGGTATCGCACTATCATTGTGATGCCCGATACACAAAGCCGTGAAAAGATGGATACGCTGCGCGCCTTGGGGGCAGAGCTGGTTTTGGTTCCCCCAGCCCCCTTCGCCAATCCGGGCCATTTTGTGCACACATCGCGCCGCATTGCTGAAGAAACGCCGGGAGCCGTCTGGGCCAATCAGTTTGACAATATCGCAAACCGAAAAGCGCATATTCTGGGCACTGCGGAAGAAATTTGGGCGCAGACCGAGGGGCAAATTGACGGCTTTACATGTGCCGCAGGCACAGGGGGCACAATTGCGGGTGTCGGCATGGGCCTCAAGGCGCATCGTGACGATATTGTCATTGCTCTGACCGACCCCTTTGGTGCGGCGCTCTATAATTATTACGCTCATGGGGAATTGAAGGCCGAAGGAAGCTCGGTTGCCGAAGGAATTGGCCAGGGCCGGATCACCGCCAATCTGGAAGGCGCGCCCATTGACACGCAATTTCGCATCTCTGATGAAGAGGGGCTGTATTGGGTCGCCCGCATGTTGCGGGAGGAAGGGTTATGCCTTGGCCTGTCATCCGGCATTAACATTGCAGGTGCCGTTGCCCTTGCGCGCCAATTGGGGCCGGGGAAGACAATCGCGACGATTTTGTGCGATACAGGTTTCCGTTATTTGTCGACGCTCTATGATCCCCAATGGCTGCGGTCGAAGGGTCTTCCCGTTTTTGACTGGCTAAAGGAGGCCCCATGAAGGCGCGAGAAGGATATGATGATCGACGCGAAAGTTGGCGGCGCATCCGGGTTGGCCTGACAGGACTGGTCGGCATTTTATTGATCATTGGTCTTGCGAACGCGATGCTGGAACGCATTGGCCCAAACGCAAGCCCAGTGGAGGCAACACGCAGCGGAGAGGCTACCAAGCCTGCAGAGACCAAGAATGAGCCGTTGGCCGAATTGGGGGTTGCGCCGGGTGCGGCGGCCCCTGCTGATGAAGGCAGTGCTCCTAAAAAATGAAACAGTGGCTGCTGGCGGCCGCGCTGCTGGCAGGATGCGCTCCATCTGGGCCGAGCACGGAGCGGCCCACTCTCCATCTCCTCACAACTCCTTCCGTTTACTGGGGAGGCGGTGACATCGCCTCTGCCGTACAGGGCAAGACGGAGCGTCCGCCCCTGATCGGCCATTTGGAGTCCGCATGGCGCATTGTGCTGTTGGATATTGCGCGGCCAGGCCAGCTTAAGCCTGTTTCTCTGCTCTTCATTGTTCAGCCCCAAGCCCTTGCACCGGATGAGCTTGTCGCCTTGGATGATTGGGTCCGCGCTGGCGGGCATGTTTTAATTCTTGCTGATCCCGATTTGCGTCAATCCTCTTCGCTTCCCAAGGGGGATGCCCGGCAACCGCCGCCCTCAACCTTGCTTTTACCGCTGCTGACACATTGGGGCCTGACATTGATCCCGGATCCGCCGGGTGTGCCGCGGCGTATGATCCGATCTGCAGACGGGCTGGTTCCAGCCCCCGGAAGCGGTCGTTGGATCAGCCAATCGCGGGACTGCACGGTCACTGCCGCTGTCATTGCGCGCTGCACCTTGGGCAAAGGTGTGGCTGTCAGCGTGGCGGACGCAGATTTTGCGATTTCAGCAAAAGACTCGGCAGCACAAGAGGCCGGGCAGAGGCTCATCGACCAGCTTCTGGAGGACCTCGGCCCAGACCAAAGGAGAACAAAAGAAGAAAATCGAGATGGAAAGGGGAGGATTTAGACGCAAATCACTCAATTGAGGCCTGAAATCCCCATTTCACCCGTGAAATCCCTTGCTGTCCCCAAGAATCGCTGATAGTCATGCACACCGTCAGATTGGGGCGGGGCTGTCCTGATTCTTCTTTGAATTGGCCGGGCGCGGCAGGGTGCTGTGATCCGGGTTTGGCCCGCCTTTGCCCCCGTGACGCAGAGGGGTGTTGTGGGCGACAGAGAGCTATTCAGAGGACACGCGCTGAACGCGATTGACGGCAAAGGCCGCGTCGCTGTTCCCGCTTTCCTGCGCTCTGCAATTGAGAAGAACGGCGATGGCCGCGTCCTCATTATCGCGAAGCACCAGCAAGATCCCTGCCTGACCGGATATGATCGCGGCTGGTCGCGCTTGTTGCATGATCGGCTGGAGCGTGAAGAAGAGCGCGAGCGCGCCGCGGACCGTGACTTTGACTATTTTAACAGCAATCGCCGTGCCTTTGGCTTGGTCGAAGAAGTTCCCTTTGACGCCAGCGGGCGCTTTATCTTGCCGACATTTTTCCGGGCGAAGGCGCAGTTGACGGAGCTCGCCTTCTTCTTTGGCACGGGCAACACTTTTGAAATCTGGAACCCCAATCTCCTCATCGACACGCCCGGAATTGATGAGGAAACCAAGGATGTGGCTGCCTTCCTCATGGCAGAACGAGGCGTGCGATAATGCCCCAGATCGCACCCCATATCCCCGTCTTGCTAGATGAAGTCATCGATGCGCTCGCCATCAGCCCCGGCGAAACGCATATTGACGGCACATTTGGCGCAGGCGGCTATAGTCGCGTAATGATGAAGGCCGGGGCAAAGGTCATTGCCTTTGACCGTGACCCTGATGCCATTGCGGCCGGGCGGGATGCCGAACTCCAAGACCTGGCACTGGTTCAGGATCGCTTCTCCAACATGGCCGCGCATATCGAGGCGCCCGTTGATGGGGTGACGCTCGATATCGGCGTGTCTTCCATGCAGATTGATCAGGCTGTGCGAGGCTTCTCATTTCAGAGCGATGGTCCGCTTGATATGCGGATGGAGAAATCGGGTGAAAGTGCCGCAGACTTCGTCAATACGGCCGACGAAGCTGAGATTGCAGATGTCATCTACCGTTATGGCGATGAACCCAAATCTCGGCGGATTGCCCGCGCCATTGTGGCTGCCCGCCCGATGACGCGCACGGCCGAGCTTGCGGCAGTTGTTCGCAAGGCTAGCGGCTGGCGCACGGGGCAGAAAGCCGATCCGGCAACCCGCACATTTCAAGCAATCCGCATTCACATCAACCGTGAACTGGGTGAACTGGAGGACGGACTTGTCGCGGCGGAAAAGGTTTTGAAGCCGGGCGGTCGTCTAGCTGTTGTGACCTTTCACAGCCTTGAAGATCGGATTGTGAAGCGCTTCTTGCGGGACCGCAGCGGCCAAAATCCAGCTGGGTCGCGCCATATTCCGGTTGTGGCATCCCAAGGCCCGGCGGCGACCTTTGAAGCTGTGGCCAAAGCGGTTCGGCCATCCGAACGTGAACTCACCCATAATCCCCGCGCGCGATCAGCAACATTGCGTGTCGCGCGCCGCACAACCGCCCAACCCCGCCCTTCAGATATAAGAGGTGCTGCATGATCGCTCACAAATTTCGTCCCGTTGTTTGGGTCGTCGGGTGTGCTTTCGCCGCGACTGCCCTTTACACCGTTTCGCTGGGTGTTGCGTCAGAGCGCACGCGCATGGAAGATTTGGATCAGCAGATCGCCATGACGCAGCGCGATATTCGGCAATTGCAGACGGAAATGGGCACGCGGGCTTCTTTGCGGCAACTTGAGCGCTGGAATGTCGAGGCACTTGCATTGTCTGCGCCCAAGGCGGGTCAATTCCGTGCAACAGAATCGGCGCTGAAGTCGATTGATGGCGGCACGCTGCCCGTGGATGGTTTCACACCGCCACCCGTTATGGTTGCGGCTGCAACCCGCCCGGCAACGGCTCCGGCAGCCCCGGCGGAACAAAAAATTGCCATGGCATCTGCCCCCGCTGCGCCTGCTCCCGCCTCGACCAGCAAAGCTGTGAGCAGCAAGCCGCAGGCGACGGCCGGCAAGACAACACCCAACAAGGCAACGGCGGCCAAGGCCCAACGCTTTGCGATGCTTGACCGCGCTTTGGTGGACAAGCGGACGTTCAATGAAATTCTGGTGCGCGCAGAAAGCGAGAGCCGGACGGGAGCTGGAAAGGGCAAATCGGCTCCGTGACAACGCTCGTCGCCCGGACGGACAGAACGCGTTACGCCAAACTTAAGGAACAGTCGCTCGCGATTGCCCATCAACGGCTGATGGTTCTGATGCTTCTTTTTGGCGCGGTGGCGTGTGTCATCGCGCTTCGGCTTTTGTGGCTGACGGCGTTTTCGGATGGCGCCAATGGGGGTCTGGGGCCGGATGCCCTTTTGCCGCCGCGCGCCGATATTGTAGACCGCAATGGCGAAGTTCTGGCGCGCACAATGGATGCCTGGTCAATTGGGGTGCATCCTGACCGCTTGCTCAATCGCCCGGCTGATCTTGCGCCCAAGCTTGCCGCGCTGATGCCAGAACGAACAGAGGCGCAGTATCTGCAGCTTTTGAAATCGGGCATGACCTTCACCTATTTGCGTCGCCGCGCCATGCCCGAGCTTGTCGCGAAGGTGAATGCGCTGGGGGAACCCGCCATGGCTTTCTCGCGGGAGCCTGAACGTCTCTATCCCCAATTGACGCTGGCAGCGCACGTGCTCGGCTATACCGATATGGATGGCAAGGGCGTGATGGGTATGGAGCGGGTGCTGGATGCCCAATTGACGGATAAGGCAGGGCGCAAACAACCGGCCGTTCTGTCTATCGACAAGCGGGTTCAGGCCGCGATGGAATCTGAATTGTCCAATGCCGTGGTCAAGCATCAGGCGCTGGGGGCGACTGGCCTTGTGCTTGATGTGCGCACTGGGGAATTGCTGGCGATGGTGTCCTTGCCGGTGTTCAATCCCAATAAAATCAGCCAGGCAAACCCGGAATCCTTGCGCAACAATGTGACGCAGAGCGTTTATGAGCTGGGATCGACATTCAAGCCCATCACGATGGCGGGGGCAATGGATGCGGGCGTCGTAACGTCAATGTCCAAACGCTATGATGCAACCGCGCCCCTGAAGGTTGGCAAGTTCACGATTAAGGATGATCACCCGCTCAATCGGTGGATGAACGTACCGGAAACGTTGGTGCATTCGTCGAATATTGTAACCGCCCGCATTGCCGATGAAATGGGCCAACAGCGCATGGAGGCCCTGTTCCGGCGCATGGGCTTTTATGAACCACCCTATATCGAGCTGCGAGAAAAGGGGCGAACGCTTGTTCCCGGCTATTGGGGTAGAACTACGGTCATGACGACGGCCTATGGCCATGGCATCGCGATTACGCCGCTGCAATTGGCAACGGCCTATGCCGCTTTGGTGAACGGCGGGTTCTGGCGGCCAGCGACGCTGATGAAAGTCGCTCCGGATAAGGCGCCAAAGGGTCGCCGTGTCATATCGGCATATGCCAGCGAGATGAGCCGAAAGCTGCTGCGGCTGATTGTCACAGACGGCACAGGTAAGCGTGCAGAGGTTGCGGGTATGCGGGTCGGCGGTAAGACAGGAACAGCAGAAAAGCCGGGCGCTGGCGGCTATTCGCGCCATGTGAATGTCTCAACCTTTGCCGCAGTTTTCCCGATGGATGCGCCGCGTTATGTTGTTGTCGCCATGCTTGATGCGCCCAAGGGCACGGCCGACACCTATGGCTTCACCGAAACCTACATTGGCAATTGGTTGTCCAAGCGCCCCGGCATGCGCCAAAAAATGGTGTTGGCTACCAAAGTG
>RFSU01000111.1 GCA_009923795.1 Sphingomonadaceae bacterium | reverse complement strand
TGTCATCCACCGCCTCTGCATCTGATGCTTGAGCAAAGGCTGGAACAGCGCTCAATGCGCTGAGCGCAATGGCCCCCTTTAAAATTGCTTTGGTCATTTTCATCATTTTACTCCCATGAGGTGAGCCGCCTCTGACGTGCGGTGAATATAAGTCTGACGTGGTAAGTGACTATTTGCGTCTGAATATATAGCGATAAGACTAGGTGTGGGCCTGAGATGTTCCCCAACTGAGCGCCCGCCCATTATGACATGAAGGCCGGACGCGACACGACGCAACCCTTGTCGCCCCGCCTTGCGGCGAAACGCTATGCTTGCACAATGATCGTTACCCAGACGCCCCAAAAGAAGCCCTCCAGAAAAACATTTGCGCAGCTTATTGTATACATTATGCATTGGTCAAGCGGTTAGGAGACCTTTTGTGTCAAGAGCATCGGAACAGGCCTATAGCCAGATAAGAGGCATGATCCTGTCCGGCGCGCTTCCGCCGGGAGACCAGATTCGCGAAGAATGGTTGGCAGAACAATGCGGCGTGTCGCGCACGCCCGTGCGCGAAGCCCTGCGACGGTTGGAATCTGAACTATTTATTCGCCGCAGCGAGCGTCAGCGCAGCTTCGTCGCTGACTGGTCGCTTGATGATATTGAAGATGCCTTTGTGTTGCGCGAGATGATGGAAGGGCTGGCGGCACGGCGCGCGGCGGGCCGGATCACCTCAGTTCAATTGGCATCCCTTAAGGCGGAAAATGAAGCAATTGGGCGCGCCGTGTCCGCAGACGTCCCGGATGTTCACGCTTTTCTTAAGCATAACAAAAGCTTCCATGAGATTATCCTGGATGCCGCAGCCTCCGCTCGACTGACCAATTTATTGGCCCGATTGATTGAGCAACCCGTGGTCTGGCGCACCGCTCAAAGCTATGACGTCAGCGACCTGCAACGATCCCATCGGGAGCATAATGAGTTGCTCGCCGCGTTCGCGCGTAAGGATGGCGGGTGGGCTGAGTCGGTCATGGCGGGCCATATCCGGCGCGCCTTTCATACCTATTCCGATGCCCATCTGGGTAAAAAACCCCGCTCTGCCATATCCTAAAGGTCAGGCGGAATTTTGCCCTGTTGATTTTGTATACAAATCAGACAAAGAAGCACCATGCAGAACGCGAAAATCAGCTTTGTGGAAGTCGGGCCGCGCGATGGCCTGCAGAATGAAAAGACGATGATATCGTCTACGAATAAGCTGACTCTGATCGAAAAGGCGATTGATGCGGGCGCCCGCCGGATTGAGGTGACAAGCTTCGTCAATCCGAACCGCGTGCCCCAAATGGCCGATGCAGATCAGGTCTGTGCCGGCCTGCCAGACCGCCCGGATGTGTCCTATATCGGCCTTGTCCTGAACGCGCGCGGCGCAGAACGTGCCATTGCAACAGGACGCATCAACCAATTGGGTGCTGTAGCCGTCGCAACCGATCGCTTTGCAATCGCCAATCAGGGGCAGACCTGTGATGACTCCGTCGCTGTCTCTAAAGCGATTATTCGCCAAGCGCAGGCCGCTGGCCTAACTGGCCAAGTGACGATCAGTGCAGCCTTCGGATGCCCCTTTGAAGGCGAAGTCTCCGAAGATCGTGTGGCGGCGATGGCCGAAGCTTTGGTCGATGCAGGGCCGGTTGAAATCGCGCTGGCCGATACAATTGGCGTCGGCAACCCGGCCCAAGTGGCGCGCATGGTGCGGCGGATCGGTGCGATCATTGCCCCGATCCCTGTGCGCGTTCATTTTCACAACACCCGCAATACGGGCCTTGCCAATGTGTGGGCGGCGGTGGAGGCCGGGGCTAGCATCGTCGATGCCTCGCTTGGCGGACTGGGCGGATGCCCCTTTGCGCCGGGCGCTGCGGGCAATGTGCCCAGCGAGGATGTCATCTACATGCTCGAACGGGCTGGTATTGCGACAAGCATGAATCTTGAGAAAATGATCAGCGCGAGTCGCTGGTTATCCGAAATTATGGATCGAGAACTTCCGGGAATGGTGGCGCATGCGCCTACTTTTCCCGCTGTGCGTCAGGGAGACTGAAAAATGGGGTATCGGCTGGGCGTCGATGTAGGTGGGACATTTACCGACCTATTGCTGTTCAATGTGCAAACAGGGGCTTTTTGGCGGCATAAAACGCCGTCGACACCGCATGATAGTTCAGAAGGCATTCTGACGGGCGTCACTGCGGTCTGCGATAAGGCAGGGATTGCACCCGCGGATATTGAGTTCTTCCTGCACGGCACAACAGTTGCCACCAATGCCGTTCTGGAAGGCAAAGGCGCGCGCGTCGGACTGATCACGACCGAAGGCTATCGCCACATCATGCAGATTGCGCGCAGCTTTGTGCCCGGCGGTCTGGCTGCCTGGATCATCTGGCCCAAGCCAACCCCGCTTGCAGCGCTCGAAGATACGGTCACGATTAAGGGCCGAATTGATGCGGCAGGCCGCGAAGTCCGTCCGCTGGATGAGGCTGATGTGCGCACGGCGCTGACCTCTTTGAAGGAGCAAGGCGTAGAGGCAATCACCGTCAGCCTGATCAACGCCTATGCAAGCGGTGCGCATGAAAAGCGGGTGGGCGAAATTGCCAAGGACATTTTCAACGATGTCCCCATCTCGCTCAGCCATGAAGTGCTGCCCGAAATGCAGGAGTATGAGCGCACCCTGACAACGGTTGCCAATGCGGCTGTCCGGCCTGTGGTCGGGCGCTATGTCTCAAACCTCCGCTCCAAGCTGGCGGATGCGGGCTTGCGCGGCAAATTGTCGCTCCTGCGCTCCGATGGCGGGCTGATGTCGGCGGAAAAGGCTGAGGAGCAGCCCGTCAACATTCTCATGTCCGGCCCGGCTGGCGGGGTGACGGGCGCGCTTTGGGTCGGCCGCAATGCAGGGTTGAAGAATATTCTAACCTTGGATGTCGGCGGCACGTCCACCGACGTTGCGCTGATCGAAAATCTCGAACCACGTCGTCAGCGGACAACCGAAGTTGGCCATCTCTCCGTCCGCGCCTCTGCGCTGGATGTGAAGACTGTGGGTGCTGGCGGCGGCTCCATCGCCTATGTGCCCGAACTGACAAAGGCCCTGCGCGTCGGCCCGCAATCGGCAGGTGCCGTCCCCGGCCCCGTTGCTTATGGCAAGGGTGGTGAATTGCCAACGGTCACGGACGCCAATGTCGTTCTTGGCTATCTCCCCGAAAACCTCTTGGGCGGCACGTTCCAGCTGGATCGTGAAGGCGCCAAGCGCGCGGTGCAGACGATTGCTGATGCGCTCGACATTGATCTGATGGCGGCTGCCCGTGGCATCATCGACATTGTGAACGAAAATATGTTCGGCGCGCTGCGCATGATCTCGGTTCAGCAAGGCTATGACCCGCGCCATTTCGCGCTCATGGGTTTTGGCGGCGCAGGGCCGCTGCATGTGAATGCCGTTGCCCGCCTGATGGGCAGCTGGCCCGCAATTTCGCCCGTCTCCCCCGGCGTGCTCTGTGCTCTGGGCGATGCGACGACGCAGATGCGGACGGAAACGGCCCGGTCCTTCTCGCGCCTTGCCAGCCAAACACAGGCACAGGATCTGATCGATATTCTCGAAGACATGGCGCACCAAACGCGAGCTGAATTGCTGGCGGATGGCGTGCCCGACGCCGAGATTACAACCGCTTTTGAAGTGGATGTCCGCTATTCGGGTCAGGCCTTTGAAGTGCCGCTGACGATCAGCGCAGACCTGCTGCGCAGCGACGGCATTGCCGGTATTTTGAAGCGGTTTGATGAAGAGCATAACCGGCTCTTCACCTTCAACATGGATACCCCGCATGAGATTGTGAATCTGCGGGCCGTGGCTTTGGGGGCCGCGCTCGACCTTCCGGCGGCGGAACTGCCCAAGGGCGATGGCAATCCACACGCTGCCAAGATGCGCGACCATATGCTTTGGATGGATGGGCGTGAACAAGCGGCGGTGATCTATGATCGATCCAAGCTGCGTCAGGGCGATATTTTGAAAGGCCCGGCCATCATCGTGGAAATGGACTCAACGACATTGGTTGAATCGGGCTGCGTCGCAACCGTCGACCGCGTCGGCAACATCTTGATCAACTTAGGCTGAGGAGGGAAGACATCATGGCTGCACAGATCATCCAAACCAACCCGGTTCCCTTCAAAAAGATCGACATCGATCCGGTGACGCTCGACATTATTGAAAATGCGCTGCGCAATGCCCGCATTGAAATGGATGCAACGCTGGTCCGCACCGCAATGTCACCCGGCATTCGCGAACAGGGCGATGCCTTTCCGCTGATCGCCGATCCCACCGGCAAGATGATTGTCGGGCAGTTCGGCAGTTTCATCGGCGGCTTCCTCGATAATTTTGAGGGCACGCTGGAAGATGGCGACCTCATCTTCTTGTCAGACCCCTATTCGGTGGATGGCGCAGTCAGCCACTCGAATGACTGGCTGGTCCTTTTGCCCGTGTTTAAGGATGGCCGGTTGATCGCCTATACCTCCATGTTCGGCCACCAGTCCGACATTGGCGGTAAAGTCGTTGGCTCCATGCCGATCAACGCCACCTCGATTTTTGAAGAAGGGGTGCGGATTCCCCCGGTCAAGCTCTGGAAAAAGGGCGAGTATAACGAAGACCTGATGAAGCTGGTTCTGCACCAAACGCGCAAGCCAGATTGGTGTCAGGCCGATTTGAACGCGCTCATCGCGTCCTGCCGCGTCGCCTCGCGCCGCGTCATTGAAATGGCAGAACGCTTTGGCGACGATGTTTATGTGTCGGCCACGCAAGAGCTTCTGGCCCGCAACCATCGCGCAATGAAATCCCTGCTCACCATGGCCGTTGCCGAAGAGCCAGTGAGCTTTGAAGATTATATATGCGACGATGGCATGGGCGCTGGGCCCTATCGCATCAAATGCACCATGTGGCGGGAGGGCGAGAAGGTCATCCTCGATTTTGCGGGCACTGATCCGCAGAGCAAGGCGTCGATCAACTTCTTCCTCAATGAAAACATGTTTAAGATGTTTTTTGGCATCTACATGATCATGGTCTTTGACCCGCAGATTCTGTTCAATGACGGGTTTTATGATCTCATTGATGTGCGCATTCCAGAAGGGTCGCTGCTCAAGCCGAAATTCCCGGCAGCTCTCTCGGGCCGCACCCACGCGCTGGGCCGCATATTTGATATTTTGGGTGGCCTGTTGGGGCAAAAGACACCGGAGTTCCTGAACGCTGCGGGCTTCTCTTCCTCTCCGCATCTTTTCTATTCCGGCTATGATGCAGATGAAAAATGGTTCCAGCTGTTCCAAATTGGCTTTGGCGGTATTCCGGGCCGTCCGCTGGGCGATGGGCCGGATGGCCATTCGCTCTGGCCGGGCTTTACCAATGTCCCCAATGAATTTTTGGAACGCTATTTCCCGCTGATTATTGAGCGGTATGACACGGCCCCCGATTCCGGCGGCGCTGGGCTGCATCGCGGCGGCAATGGCATCCACATGACCTACCGCTTCCTCGCATCGGGCACGATTTCCATCCATGATGACCGCTGGTTTGTGCCCCCATGGGGCGTGAATGGCGGTGAACCCGGAAAGCGTGCGCGCAAGATCTTGGAAAAGGCGGATGGCAGCACGCACATCATCGGCAACAAGGTTGAAGATGTGCATGTGGACGTCGACGATCAGCTGCACTTCATCACCTGGGGTGGTGGTGGCTGGGGCGACCCGCTGGATCGTGATGCTGCTCTTGTCGGCAAGGAAATCACCCAAGGGCTCGTCACGCCCGAAGGTGCGCGCGATTATGGCGTGGTGGCCAATGCAAAGGGCCAAGTCGACATGGCCGCAACAGAGGCACTGCGCACGCAAATGCGCGCCACGCGTCCCGCGCTGGAGCTGTTTAACTACGGCCCCGGCATTGATGCACTGCGGGCAAATTGTGTCGCAGAAACTGGCCTAGAGGCGCCCATTCAGCCTGTCTGGATGCACGCCGAAGCCGCAGAATGAGTTGAGAAAATGGGTGCTTTAGACGGACTGCGCGTTGTTGAAATGGGCCAGCTTTTGGCTGGGCCGTTTTGCGGCCAGCTCTTGGGCGATATGGGCGCCGATGTGATCAAGGTGGAACCACCTGGCGCTGGCGACCCCATGCGCGATTGGGGGCAGGGCGACACCAAGGTCAATTGGGAAGTGATTGCCCGCAATAAGCGGTCAGTATCGATCAACCTGCGCGTGCCCGAAGGCCAAGACATTGTCCGCAAGCTGGCGGCCAAGGCCGATATTCTCATTGAGAATTTTAAGCCCGGCACAATGGAGAAATGGGGCCTTGGCCCCGATGCGCTGTTGGCCATCAACCCCCGGCTCATCATTGCCCGCATGTCCGGCTATGGTCAGACTGGCCCCTATTCCAACCGAGCCGGCTTTGGCGGCATTGGCGAGGCGATGGGCGGCTGGCGCTATATTGTCGGCGAACCAGATCGTCCGCCCAGCCGCATGGGCATTTCCATTGGCGACACGCTGACGGCAACCTTTGGCTGCATGGGCGTGCTGGCCGCCCTCCATGTCCGCGAACGCACAGGCAAAGGCCAGGTGGTCGATGCCGCGCTCTATGAAAGCGTGCTGCAGGTGATGGAAAGCATCGTTCCCGAATATGATCTGATGGGTCTGATCCGGGAACGGTCTGGCTCCATCCTGCCGGGCATTGCGCCGTCCAACGTCTATTCGTGCAAGGATGGCGAATATATGATTGGTGCCAATAAGGACAGTTTGTGGCGGCGTCTGGCCGAAGCCATGGGCCGCCCCGAATTGGGCGATGATCCGCGTTATGCCACGCATTTAGCGCGCGGCACCAATCAGTTGGAGCTTGATGAACTTATCAACGCGTGGACCCGCACCTTGACCGTGGATGCACTCAATGCGCTGATGACCCAATGCTCCATCCCCGCAGGCCGCGTCTATCGCGCGCCAGAGATGATTGCCGACCCGCATTTTCAAGCGCGTGAGGCGATTATTGACGTGGAAACGGAACGCTATGGCACGCTCAAGATGCAAAACGCCTTTCCCAAGCTGTCGGTTACCCCGTCGAGCGTGCGGCATCCCGCGCCTTCCAAGGTTGGCCAGCATAATGAAGATGTTTTTGGCGAGCTGCTCGGTATGAGCGCGCACGACATTGAGGCGCTTCAGGCCGCGGGCATCATGTAATGCCCCAGGCCAATCCCGATCTCGTTCAAAATTACGCCGGGGCCTTTGATGGCCGCCTCACTTTTGGCGCGCGCCCGGCGCTTTTGATCGTTGATTTTGTGATGGCCTATCTCGATCCCGCCTCCCCGCTTTACGCGGGCGTTGAAGACGCGTTGGCCAGCAATGAGCGGCTTTTGGCGGCGGCCCGGTCTGCCCATATTCCCGTGATCTTCACCAATGTGGAATATGAACCCGGTGGGGCCAATGGCGGCCTCTTCTATAAGAAGATCCCTGCTCTCAAGGCCTTTGATAAAGGGTCTGATCTGGGCCGCTTTCCGCCAAGCCTAACCCCTGCCCCGTCTGATCTGGTTGTGACGAAGCAATATGCCTCTGCCTTTTTCGGGACAGCGCTTGCGGCCAAATTATCCGCCCTTGAGGTCGACACGCTGTTGATCACGGGGCTGTCCACCTCAGGCTGCGTTCGGGCGACCGCTTTGGATGCCTTGCAAAGCGGCTTTGCGCCCTTTGTCGTCCGCGACGCCTGTGGCGATCGGCATAGCGACCCGCACACAGCCAATCTTTTTGATTTGCAGGCCAAATATGCCGAAGTCATTTCAGAGGCAGAGGCGCTGAACCTGCTGTCTGGTCTGACCCAATAGCGATTAGTCGCTTTCGTCATTGTGCCTTTGTCCAGACCGGGACATATCGTCGGGTTCATTA
>RFSU01000012.1 GCA_009923795.1 Sphingomonadaceae bacterium | reverse complement strand
GGGACAGCCATAACATCCCGACCCGCCTCATTCGCCAGCCGTGCTGTAATCAACGATCCTGATTTGGGTGCGGCTTCCACCACAACAGTGCCATGAGCGAGCCCGGCAATAATCCGGTTACGCGCCGGAAAATGCCGCGCCAGCGGTTCACGTGCGGGAGGTTGTTCGGTCACGAGCAAGCCATGTTCTGCAACATCGGCTTGAAGATCGGCATGCTCAGGGGGGTAAGTAACATCAATGCCACTTGCGATCACGCCAATTGTTCCCCTTTTCAGCGAACCATGATGCGCATGTGCGTCAATACCCCGCGCCAGACCTGACACAATGGAAACGCCCATATCAGCTAAACTGGCGGCCAATTCGCGCGCAAATCGGCATGCAGAGGCAGAGGCATTGCGCCCACCCACCATTGCAACACAGGGGCGACGCACAAGCGAAAGATCCCCCTTTACAATCAAAGCAGGGGGTGCTGAGTCCAACTCTGAGAGCAGTTTCGGATAATCTGGATCTCCCCAGAACACATATCGCGCACCCAGTTCGATCACACGAGCCCATTCCCGCTGAACTTCTTCTGGCGTCGCAAGCTTTGGTACACGCCCACCTGCCCGCGCTGTAAGGGCAGGAATGGCATCAAGCGCCGCAGCCGCAGAACCAAAGCGCGTTAGCAATTGCCTGTAACTTATGGGCCCAATATTTGCCGAACGTATCAGCCGGAGCCTATCCAGCTGATCCTGATCGGCGGTAGACATCAGGATTTGCTTCCAATTCGGGGCTCAGTCCCGGCCAGCAGGCGGCGAATATTGTCGCGATGCATCAGAAGAACCGTTAGCGCCAAGAGGAGCATCGCCAGTGCCAGCCGATGTTGACCCAAAAGTGCAGCGACGACAGGCGCTGAGAGAGCGGCTCCCATGCCCCCAACCGAGGAGATCCGGGTCACCCCCATGCCCACCAACCAGCACAGCGTATAGGCAAGGCCCACGCGCCAATCGAGCGCCCAGCAAATGCCGAGCATCGTTGCAACGCCCTTCCCGCCCTTAAACCCCAACCAAATGGGAAAAAGATGCCCATAAAAAGCACCAATTGCCCCGAGAAGCTCATATCCAACGCCAAAGCGCGCAGCCACAATAACGGCGAGAACGCCCTTCAGCGCATCAAGAATAAGCGTTGCCGCAGCGAGGCCTTTTCGGCCTGTGCGCAACACATTGGTCGCGCCGATATTGCCAGAGCCAATTTGACGAATATCCCCCGCGCCAAATAGCCGGGTGAGAATGAGGCCAAAGGGGATGGAGCCGAGCAGATAGCCAGACAAAAGCGCCAATACAGGCCAAACCCCATAGGGCATTTCCATCACTTTTCCCCGCCACTATTATCTCAGGGGTTTGATACAGCCGCCAATTATGCAAGGGCAAGTCATAATGATAGATGCGCGCCCCATCTTGGTCTTTGATTCCGGTGTCGGCGGGCTGTCCGTCCTTGGCCATATTCAGCGCAAACTCCCCCACGCGTCCGTCGTCTATGTGGCCGATAATGCGCGCTATCCCTATGGAACCAAAAGCGAAGCTGAAATTGCGGCACGCGTGCCCGCCCTGCTCGGCCGCCTTGCAGAACGCTATCGCCCGCGCCTGATCGTGATTGCCTGCAATACAGCCTCAACAATAGCCCTTTCTGATGTCCGCTCAGCGCTGGACCTCCCGATTGTGGGCACTGTGCCCGCGATTAAGCCTGCGGCCGCCCTTTCAAAGACTCGCGTGATTGGCGTTCTGGGCACGAATGCGACGGTGCGCCAACCCTATGTCGATAAGCTCGTGGCTGACTTCGCCTCAGATTGCACCGTGCTTCGTCACGGGTCATCAGATCTAGTTGATATGGCGGAGGCGAAATTGCGCGGCAGTCCCGTTGATCCAGCGCATATGCGAGACGCAATCTCGGGGCTTTATGACCAGCCCCGCGGGGGTCACATTGATGCGGTGGTGCTGGCCTGCACGCATTTTCCTTTGCTGGCAGAAGAAATCCAAGCAGCAAGCCCCCACCCGGTATCCTTTGTTGACTCGGGAGAAGGCATCGCCCGACGGACAGCACATCTGACAGCAGGGCAAGACTGGCTCAAATCTCAATCAAGCCTCGCCGTCCTGACACTGGACGATGATTCAGGCCAAAAGCTCCGCGACGCGTTTCAACGTTTCGGCTTAAGCCGGACAGAATATCTTTAAGGGGAAAGCCCATGCCTTTGACCAGCGATCAATTGGTGGAGCGGTTTAACGCCAAGAAGCCGCCGACAGCCCTTTTGTTTGGAACGGAGGTACTCTCGGTCGATGTTGAAACGAAGACAGTGCGCATGTCATTTCAGCCCGATGACCGTGTGATCAATCCTCGCGGCACAATTCAGGGGGGCATTGTCACCGCCATGCTGGATGATTGCGCCGCTTATGCCGGCATTGTCGCCATGGGAGAGCCGGGGTTTATTGCCTCGCTTGAATTGAAGACCAGCTTCTTTTCAGCAGCCTATCCTGGTCAGCTTTTTGCCGAGGGCCGCTGCATTAAGATGGGCAAATCGTCCTGCTTTCTGGAAGCGGAACTGACCAACGCCGATGGCAAACTGCTCGCCAAGTTGACCAGCACGGCCGCCCCCCTTCGGTCCCGACAGCCCCCAAAGCTGGTATCGACTGAAGACGCGTCTTAGACCAACAGGTTATTGCGAATAGTTCGCGCTGGAATCTTTTCGATCACCAGAGTAAATGGCGCCCAAACGCACAGGCAGGATGTAGCCGTGGATTATAGCAAGGTTTTCAATGCCGCGATCGACCGTCTTCATGAAGAGGGCCGGTATCGCGTGTTCATCGATATCCTGCGCAATAAGGGCGCTTTTCCAAACGCGCGCTGCTTTGCCGGGCATAATGGGCCAAAGCCCATCACGGTGTGGTGTTCAAACGACTATCTTGGCATGGGGCAACACCCCAAGGTTATCGCTGCGATGGAAGAGGCGCTGCATGATGTCGGCGCAGGCTCCGGCGGCACGCGCAACATTGGCGGAAACACCCATTATCATGTCGATCTGGAACATGAGTTGGCCGATCTTCACGGCAAAGAATCAGCTTTGCTCTTCACGTCCGGCTACATCTCAAACGAAGCGACACTTTCGACATTGGGGAAAATATTGCCGGGGTGCGTTATCTTTTCAGATGAGCTGAACCACGCATCCATGATTGCCGGCATCCGCAATTCCGGTTGCGAAAAGCAAGTGTGGCGGCATAATGACCTCGAGCATCTTGAAGAGTTGCTCAAGGCCGAAGACCCCGCAACGCCAAAATTGATTGCCTTTGAAAGCGTCTATTCGATGGACGCGGATGTCGCGCCCATCACCGAGATTTGCGACCTGGCCGACAAATATAACGCCATCACCTATTGCGATGAAGTTCACGCCGTCGGCATGTACGGTCCGCGCGGTGGCGGCATTACAGATCGCGATGCCGTGGCAGAGCGCGTGACCATCATTGAAGGCACGCTCGGCAAGGCCTTTGGCGTTATGGGCGGCTATATTGCAGCGGATAAGGTTATTGTTGACGTCATCCGCTCCTATGCGCCGGGCTTTATCTTTACGACCTCTCTCTCCCCCGTACTGGTGTCAGGGGTTTTGGCGAGTGTACGGCACCTGAAGCAAAGCTCTGAAGAACGCGACGCACAGCATGCCGCCGCTGCATTTTTGAAGAAGAGCTTTGCCGATGCTGGTCTGCCCGTCATGCCAAGCGTGACGCATATCGTGCCGCTGATGATTGGTGATCCGATCAAGGCGAAGCGCATTAGCGACACTCTGCTCGCCGAATATGGCGTCTATGTGCAGCCCATTAACTTCCCAACCGTTCCGCGCGGGACAGAGCGGTTACGCTTCACACCCGGCCCCAACCATACAGAGGCCATGATGACCGAATTGACGGCCGCTTTGTGCGAAATTTGGGAAAGATTGGATCTAAGGAAAGCAGCTTAAATTACTGTTTTTCATTTATTTTCTTCCAAATAACTTTTCGATATCCCCATGCGCCAGCTTGACCCAAGTCGGGCGGCCATGATTGCATTGGCCGGAATGCGGGGTCACTTCCATTTCGCGTAGTAAGGCATTCATTTCCGCAACAGACAGCACGCGGCCCGCACGCACAGACCCATGGCAGGCCATTGTTGCGGCCACGGCATCAAGCCTCTCCTTTAACGACAAGGCTTGATCAAAGGCCGATAGCTCATCAGCCAAATCTGTCACCAGACCCTTAGCATCCCCGTTACCGAGCAAAGCAGGCACTGCACGCACAAGGACTGCAGCCGGCCCGAACCGCTCCAGATCAAGGCCAAATTCTCCTAATTCTTCAAATCTGGCTTCCAGACGATCACAGGCTGGCTCATCCAACTCAACCACTTCAGGCAGCAATAGAGCCTGGGACGCAATCCGGCCACCGTCCAAGGCCCGCCGCATCCGTTCCAGCACCAGCCGTTCATGCGCGGCATGTTGATCTACAATAACCAGCCCGTCTTCGGCTTCGGCAACGATATAGGTTTTCGACACCTGCCCGCGCGCAACGCCCAAAGGATAGCTCACCGAGGCAGGTGGCGCGTCAAAGGCAGGCTCTGCCCGCGCCATGGGTGGCGCGGTAAAGCTCGGACGTTGCTCGAACAGCCGCGGTGTGCCCCAACGATGAGCCGCTCCAGAGGTCATTGGAACTGGATTGGCCGCATCATCCCGTTGCCAGAGGCTCAAGGCATCACGGGCAACGGGCTGGGCGCTGCGATGCCCCGCCCCATCGAGGGCGCGCCGCAATCCAGAAACAATCATGCCCCGGACAAGCGCGGGATCGCGAAAGCGCACCTCAGTTTTGGCCGGATGGACATTCACATCCACCTCTTCCGGCGGAACGGTCAGGAATAAGGCAACGACCGGGTGTCGATCTCGCGCCAGCACATCGGCATAAGCCCCGCGGACAGCGCCAATCAGCAAACGATCTTTCACAGGGCGGCCGTTCACAAACAGATATTGGTGGTCTGCCACGCCTCGATTGAAGGTTGGCAGGCCCGCCACCCCGCCCAGAACATAAGCGTCCCGCTCGAGGTCAACGGCGACGCTGTTTTCCGCCAAATCCCGATCCGTTAGCGCCGCCACGCGCTCCGGCTGAGATTGTTCAGGCGGCACGGACAAGGCACGACGGCCGTCATGCTCAAGCGAAAACCCGATATCAGGCCGGGCCATTGCAAGCCGTTTGACCACATCAACAGCAGCTGCATATTCAGACCGGGCCGTGCGCATGAATTTGCGGCGCGCGGGAACCTTGGCAAATAAGGTCTCGACGCGCACACATGTGCCGGGCGGAAGAGCTGCTGGCCCCTCTTCCACCATCTGCCCATTATCCACCACACGGCGCCAGCCATCCGCGCCTCTCACCCGACTTTCAAGCGTCAGGCGCGCAACACTTGCAATGCTTGGCAAGGCTTCTCCACGAAAGCCCATTGTGGCGACATGTTCGATATTATCGTCCGGCAGTTTTGACGTCGCGTGCCGTTCAAGCGCCAACGCCATATCCTCTGGAGACATGCCGCACCCATCGTCTGCAACTTCAATCAATTCGGTTCCGCCCAACGATAACCGAATATCGATTCGACTAGCACCCGCGTCGATGGCGTTCTCAACGAGTTCCTTCAACGCACTGGCTGGTCTTTCCACCACTTCACCAGCGGCAATTCGGTTCACAAGGTGCTCTGGCAAACGGCGTATTGACATGAACAACTGCGTAACGCATCGAAACCCATTCCGCGACCCGCAAGATAGAAGAATGATCGACTTTCTTGTGGGTTGTCGGTAAACGACCAATGCAGGGTCTAACTCTCCGACGTCGCAAACAGGAATTATTTTCAAATGCTCTTTTCTCGCCTTTTTAAGATGATGTCTCAGGACATGGCGATCGACCTCGGCACCGCAAATACAATCGTCTATGTGCGCGGCCGTGGCATTGTCCTGAATGAGCCGTCCGTTGTGGCAATTGAGACAATTAATGGTGTCAAGCGGGTCAAGGCTGTTGGCGATGATGCCAAGCTGATGATGGGCAAGACCCCCGGCAATATTGAGGCGATCCGCCCGCTGCGCGATGGCGTGATTGCCGATATTGAAGTCGCCGAAGCGATGATCAAGCACTTCATCCATAAGATTCATGGGCAACGCAATTTCATGCGCTTTCCTGAAATCGTCATTTGTGTGCCATCCGGCTCCACATCGGTTGAGCGGCGCGCCATTCGCGACGCAGCGTCAAATGCTGGGGCCAGCCAAGTCCACCTAATCTTGGAACCAATGGCAGCCGCCATTGGTGCAGATATGCCCGTCACTGAACCCGTGGGCTCGATGGTCGTGGATATTGGCGGCGGCACAACCGAAGTCGCCGTGATGTCGCTGCGGGGCCTTGCATATACGACATCCGTGCGTGTCGGCGGAGATAAGATGGATGAAGCCATCGTCTCCTATGTCCGCCGCAACCATAATTTGTTGATTGGTGAATCGACGGCAGAGCGGATCAAGCAGGAAGTCGGGGTTGCCCGTCCGCCCGCCGACGGCATTGGTCAGACCATCCATATCAAGGGCCGCGACCTTGTGAACGGCGTCCCCAAGGAAATCACGATTAATCAGGGTCAAATTGCAGAAGCCTTGTCAGAATCGGTCGGCACAATTGTCGAAGGAGTTCGGATTGCGCTGGAAAACACCGCCCCTGAATTGGCGGCAGATATTGTGGACCAGGGCATTGTCCTGACGGGCGGCGGGGCTTTGCTGCAAGGCCTTGATGAAGTTCTGCGTGATGAGACAGGGCTGCCTGTCTCGGTTGCTGAAGACCCGCTGACCTGCGTGGCGCTGGGCACAGGACGGGCGTTAGAAGACCCGGCCTTCCGCGGCGTCCTATTGACCGCCTAACGGAGGGTAGCGGCACATGGCGCCGCCCTCGCCTCGGCGGCCCGGATTCTCCCGCCGGGCCCAATATAGCATTTTCATCGCCTATGTGGTCGCGATCACTGGCGCGGTGGCGGCGCTGATCCTTGTGCTGTCCGCACGTTTCGATCCGGACGGGCATTCAGCCCTTCAGTCGACGGCAATCGACCTCACCCTGCCCATTACGAAAACCGGACATTGGATTGGTGAAGGCGTCGACACGACAACGGGCGGCATGTCAGCCTATTTCGACGCAGCTTCCCAGAACACTTCTTTAAAAAAGGCCCTAGCCACCTCACGTCGGCAAGCGGCCATGGCTGATCAAATTCGTTTGGAAAATGCACGTCTTAAAAAACTGCTGTCTATCCAAGACAAGGTGATAAAGCCCGTCGCTTCTGGCGCTCTTGTAGCGTCAACAGGTGCAAGCAGTCGCCGCTATGCAATTTTGACGGTGGGTGCAGATCGCGGTGTCAAAAATGGGCAGGCTGTCCTTGGCCCCGATGGACTTGTCGGTCGCATCGTCGCAACCGGACGCCAAGGTGCCCGCGTCCTTCTGATTGTTGATGGGGGCAATGTCACGCCTGTCAAGCGCGCAAGCGACGGCGTGATGGCGCTGGCCATTGGTCGTGGGGATGGGATGTTGGTGCTCAGGCCGATTACCAGTAACGCCCCTGTATTTCGGCAAGGTGATGTGTTTGTAACATCCGGATCAGGCGGATTATACCGTCCCGGCGTGCCCGTTGCCCGCGTGACGCAGCCCGGCCGAGATGGCGCAATTGCAATTCCCGCCGCTGACCCCACTCGGCTAGATTATGCGATTGTAGAACCCGTATTTCAGGCACCCCCACCTTTGCCTCCATCCAGCCTTACGGATCAGGAGGTAAAGTAATGGCACGCGGCTACGCCCCCCGACTGAATAAGGGTGAGCAGCATTGGGCCGTTCTGGCCATTCCCGCCTTATCGGTCTTGCTTGGTTCTCTGACATCTGTTTTGCCTCATGTTACGCTTTATCCGCTCCTCCCCCCCTTTGGCTTTTTGCTGCTGCTGGGGTGGCGCTTGCTCGTCCGGGATATCTGGTCCGCATGGGCCGCCTTACCGCTTGGCTTTTTTGATGATCTATTGAGCGGACAGCCACTGGGGTCGTCCATGCTGCTCTGGACCTTGGCCTTGCTGGCGCTTGGCCTGTGTGACCGTTGGATTATGTGGCGCGATTATCGACAAGATTGGGTGATTGCTTCGCTTCTCATCATCTTGGCTCTGCTGGGCGGGTTGGCAGTTGCCAACATGTCGGGCGGGCAAACGAGCGCTCTTTACATCATTCCGCAAATTATTGTTTCACTTCTCTTTTTTCCTTTGATTGTGCGAATATGCGGTGGACTAGACCAACTTAGGTGGTCGTTATGACAAACCCGTTTGGCAAAAAGGGTCAGATGACTGAAGCACAGCAGGGTTTTACCTTTTCTCGCCGCCTCTTCTTCCTTGGCGCAACACAGATTGGCATCGGCACCTTATTGGCTGGCCGCATGGCTTGGCTCGCCATTGCTGATAATGAAAAATACGCCCTGCTTGCGGAAAGCAACCGGGTAAATCTTCAAATTCTGCCGCCACGCCGTGGGTGGATTGTTGACCGCAAGGGAAAGCCCATAGCTCTCAACAAAACCGCATTTCGTGTTGACCTCATTCCCGATCGCTTAATCGATAAAGACGGGGTGATTGGGCAACTCAGCGCGATCATGCAACTTGCGCCAGATGATGTCGCGCGCATTCAGGCAGACCTTAAAACGGCAGCAGGGTTTCAACCTGTCCCTGTCGCAGAGAATATCGATTGGGAAACTTTCGCAGCGGTCAGCCTTCGCACTCCGGACATGCCGGGCGTTGCCCCGAGCGAATATTTCACCCGTTTTTACCCTGCTGGCGCCAGCGTGGCCCATTTGATTGGCTATGTCGGCGCGGCCTCTGCGAAGGATTATGAGGCCAGTCGAGATCCGCTGCTGATCACGCCCGGTTTCAAAATTGGAAAGGCCGGCCTCGAAAAGACACAGGAGTCCCTCCTTCGAGGCTCTCCGGGTGCCAAGCGCACCGAAGTGACTGCGCGGGGCAAACTTGTCCGCGACCTTGCAACACGGCCAGATATGCCGGGCAAGCCCGTCCGGTTGACGGTCGATGCGGGATTGCAGGATTTTGCAGGACGCAGACTGGGGTTGGAATCCGGATCTGCTGTCGTGCTGGATTGTGCAACGGGGGGTATATTGGCCTTAGCCTCTATGCCGGCGTTTGATCCCAACAGTTTTTCAGATGGCATTGGGCGTCTTGAATGGAAGATGTTGCAAGAAGACGACCATATCCCGATGCTCAATAAGGCCATGCAGGGCCTTTACCCACCGGGATCAACGGTAAAACCCGCAGCAGCTCTCGCCCTGTTGCATCATGGCGTTGATCCAGAAGAAGTTGTTGTCTGCAATGGGGGATACAGGCTGGGCAATCGAACATTCCGCTGCCTCAGCCGGCATGGCCCCATGACGATGCGCAGCGCCATTATGAAAAGCTGCAACACCTATTTTTATGCAATGGGGCGGCGCATTGGCTATGATCGGATTGCGCCCATTGCCCGCGAGTTGGGGCTGGGTCAGGAATTTGCCTTACCTATGCCATCCCAACGCTATGGAACAGTCCCAGATAGTGCTTGGAAAGCCTGTAAATACGACAAGGCTTGGTCGCAAAGCGATACACTCAACGCCACCATTGGCCAAGGCTATGTTCAGGCAAGCCCACTCCAGCTTGCCGTTTTGGCCGCCCGCATTGCATCGGGAAAGCATCTTGACCCATTTCTGATCCAAGGTGAGCAGAAACCCATCAGGCCCCTCACCATCCCGCCAGAGCATCTCGCCATTGTGCGCGAAGGTATGGATCTGGTCGTCAATGGGGAGGGAACGGCCGTGGCCAGCCGACTTCCGCTTCCCGGAATCCGCATGGCTGGTAAAACGGGCACGGCGCAAGTGCGCAAGATATCCGGCGCGCAACGCGGCCAAACCGGCGCCTGGAAATACAAGGACCACGGCTTGTTTGTGTTTTTTGCGCCTGCCGATGCTCCGAAATATGCAGGTGCTGTCGTCATTGAACATGGCATGGGCGGCGCACGGGCCGCCGCGCCGGTCGCCAAAAGCCTGATGACCTATATGTTCAATCCCGAACAAGCGATGGCAGAACTAACGGCCTTGGAATCCAATTGGGGCGGCGATGTAAATAGCCGCATGGCGCGCAAGGCTGCTGCATGGAAATCGGCCGACGCGCGCAAATCCCGCGCAGATGAAACCGCTCAAGGAAGCGTAGATGATTCCGAAATTCGTCAATCCAGCGAACCCGATCCTCAGACCATGACCCCCGTCAATCCAGAGGCAATAGCGACGCCGGAACCCGAAACGGCAAGCACGCCACCGCATTCGGGTGCGGTCCAACATCCGGCAAGCCCCCCTGTTGCGCCCTCAACAGCACCGCGATCAGGGGACCCGTCATGACGGATGGCATTATCCCCACCCCCCTTCGGCAATTGCCTTGGTCCTTGCTACTCTTGCTCGTTGCACTTGGCGGCTTTGGCGCCGTTATTCTCTATTCAGCGGCGGGTGGAAGCTTGACCCCCTGGGCAGCAAGCCACGCCATTCGCTTTGGCATTTTCCTAATGCTGGCAATTGCCATGTCCCGCATTCCGGAAAGCTGGTATGCTCAATTGGCCTTTCCGGGCTATGTCATGGTTCTTCTGCTGCTTATCGGCGTTGAGCTTTTGGGCGCAATCAGCGGCGGCAGCCAACGCTGGCTTGATCTGGGCTTTATCCGCTTACAACCATCGGAACTTATGAAACTGGTCATCGTTCTGGCAACGGCCCGCTATTATGCGCGCTTACCGGGAAGCGCGCTCAGAACGTGGACGGGAATCTGGCCCATGCTGGTTTTGGCGGGACTGCCCTTTGCCCTTGTTATGCTGCAACCAGACCTTGGAACTGCCACCATGATTGCGGTGGGCGGCGTGACAGTCATGTTCCTAGCGGGAGTGCCCTTACGTCTATTCGTGGGATCAGGGATCGCCTTTGCATCCGTCCTGCCGATTATCTTCAGCATGCTGCATGACTATCAAAAGAAACGCGTTCTCATTTTTCTCAATCCGGAAGAAGATGCGCTGGGCGCGGGCTATCATATCACCCAATCGAAGATTGCAATCGGCTCAGGTGGCCTGTTCGGCAAAGGTTTTTTGAACGGCACGCAAAGCCATCTCGATTACCTCCCGGAAGGGCACACCGATTTCGTCTTTGCCACTATGGCCGAAGAATGGGGCTTACTTGGCGGGCTGGCGGTTATTGTCGCTTTTGTTCTTGTCGGTCGATGGGGCTTAAACGTCGCCAATCGCGCAACAACCCGTTTTGGGAAACTGACCGCAGCAGGGCTGTCTATGACCATTTTTTACTATGTGACCATTAACTTGCTGATGGTCATGGGGCTGGCCCCGGTTGTGGGCATCCCACTCCCCCTTGTCTCGCATGGCGGAACAGCAATGCTTACGGTCATGCTCTGCCTTGGCATCATGATGTCCATCGATCGCAACAGCCGCATCCGTGGCAGCCTATAAGCGATTCTGAATTGGGCATTGCAATGCCAAAGGGGCGCTGCTAATGGCCCGTCCTCGCAGTCGAAAACCCGCCTTTTAGTCGATGTTTTCTCGCGAAGTGGACGCATAGCTCAGTTGGTAGAGCAGCTGACTCTTAATCAGCGGGTCCTTGGTTCGAGCCCAAGTGCGTCCACCAAATTTCTACTAAAAGATAAATTGAAAAATATACAGCTCGGCGGCTTTGATCACTCGAAGCTTTCCCGGCCCCCTGCCCCTAGGGCGGAGAATGTGCTAATGTTTTGACGAGGACTACGAAAAGAGCCAAATCCTCACCATGACCAACAATCTTCTGATACTAGATGGCGGCACTGGCCGTGAGCTTGCCCGCAGCGGCGCACCCTTTCGTCAGCCCGAATGGTCGGCGCTGGCGCTGATCGAAGGGCCGCAGTTCGTCAGCGCGGTCCACCGTGCCTATGTCGAGGCCGGGGCGGACGTCATAACCACCAATTCCTATGCCCTTGTGCCCTTTCATATCGGCGCGGAACGCTTTGCCGCCGAAGGGGATAGGCTCGCTGCGCTCGCGGGGCGGTTAGCCCGCGAGGTTGCAGATGCGTCGCCGCATGCTGTTCGCGTCGCTGGCTCGCTGCCTCCAGTGTGCGGCTCCTACCGCCCGGATCTTGTCGACCTCGATCGCGCACGCCCAGTGCTTGAAGTCCTGATCGGCGCACTTGCTCCAAATATAGACCATTGGCTTGCCGAAACACTCTCCTCGCTGGTCGAGGCTCGCCTTTGCGCCACGCTCACCGCCCCGACGAATAAAGCATTATGGCTTTCTTTCACGCTGGATGACGAAGCTGCATCGGACGACCCAGTCCTTCGCTCCGGCGAAAGCGTGACCGAAGCAGCCCGCTTTGCTCAAGAGGTGGGCGCTGCTGCCCTGCTCTTCAATTGCAGCCAGCCCGAAGTGATGGAGGCCGCCGTGCACTCCGCACGGGCGCAGATCGGGGCGCAGAGCTCAATCCGCATCGGCGTCTATGCCAATGCCTTTCCGCCCATGGCCGCAGACGCCGAGGCCAATTCCGCCCTCTGCCCGATCCGCGAGGATCTAACGCCGGAAGGCTATGGCCGCTTCGCCGCCGCCTGGCACGCTGCGGGTGCGTCCATTCTGGGCGGCTGTTGCGGGATTGGCCCTGAACATATCGCAGCCTTGCGTAAGGGCGCGCGGCATGGTTCGGGTGGCATCTGATCATTGAACATGACCACCCCAGGCCGCGAAACACCCTCACTTGCAAGGTGAATTGCGCCTTCTCATTGCCAGTGCAATCGTCCAGACCGACTCATAAGTTTGGCAATCGAAGGACGCAGTCATGACCGAACTCACCGCCTATCATCTGCCTGGAGATTGAGGGCTGGTTTCGGTCAGCCCCTTTTGCCTGAAACTGGATGCCTTTTTGCGGATAGCGGACATCCCGCACCTATCCGTTACAGTGGCTGCACCCTTTGCCGGGCCAAAGAAGAAGGCGCCTTGGATCGAGCATGAACAACGCAAGATCGGCGACTCCAGCTTTATCATTGAGTATCTCATTGAAAAATTTGGCGTAGACCCAAATGCGCACCTCACGCCGGCGGAACGGGGGCAAGCCGTTGCCATGCAGCGATTGGTGGAAGAAAATCTCTATTGGGCGATGGTCTATGATCGCTGGGTTCGCGATGAGAATTGGCCAATTCTAAAGGGGTCGGTGCTGGGACGCATTCCGGCACCCATCCGCGCAATCATCGCCCCAATGGCGCGACGTGGTGTGCGACAACAGCTGAAAGGCCATGGTCTAGGCCTTCACAGCGAACGCGAAATTGAAGCAATCGCCCGGCGAGACATTGGCGCATTGGCCGCCATTCTCGGCGATCGACACTGGTTTTTCGGATCAGCCCCCTCTTTGGCAGATGCCACCGTGTTCAGCTTGCTTGCCAATATCCGCTATCCGGCTTTCACCAGCCCAATGAAGGCGATGATTGCAGAGCAACCGCAGCTCGCCGCATTTGTTGATCGCTTTCGCGATCATTTCTATCCGAGTAAAACTGGAGAAGAGGATGCGGTCTAGATAAGACCCACATCCGTGCCCAAGGGAGAACCTAAGTAGTTTGAGATGTTGGGCGAAACGTTCGAAAGATCTGACGCTTCAACGCTGAACCAACTGGCCAATGTCGCTGCATATTGGACCACCGACATCATAAGGCCGATTCCGACGCATTTGCGACTAAATTCACGATTTGTCACAGCGTAGTCATTTTCGTGACTGCGCAATGAAACATTCAAGCCATAAGAAACTTTAAAGATGACTCTTATATGATTGGGAATAATTTTTGCGGCGCGTGATGCTTGCCTCAATTCATGACGTTGGCCCCCTATTCTGTCGGGAGGCAGCGCTCATCGCTGACACTTTGCGCCGCAGTCTTAATTCGAGCTGCTTGGCAATGCTGGTGGTTCCTAATCATTGGGGGCGCGCACCTATATCTGAGGATAAGCAGTTTCAAGTTCAGCTGCGCCATTGGGCGAATGAGGGTGTGGAGATGTTTGTGCACGGCTGGTTCCACAAAGATAGTTATCAACACGGCTGGCTAAACGACCTGAAGGCGCGGCACTTCACAAATAGAGAAGGCGAGTTTCTTGGTTTGGATGAGGAAACCGCATACCAAAGGATCGTGGATGGCCGTTCGCTTGTCGAAGACATCATTGGAAGACCAATTGCGGGATTTGTAGCACCCGCCTGGCTTTATGGTGCACCAGCAAAAAGGGCGTTGCAAAACAGCGGCATCCGCATAGCCGAAGACCATTTTCGCATATGGGATCCCTTAACAGGCCAAACTCTCTCATCAAGTCCGGTGATTTCGTGGGCAACCCGAACCTGGATTAGAGCGCAATCGTCCAAAGCCTTTGCCGCTGTCGCACGCCATACACTGGGAGCATTTTCAGCCGTGCGGCTGGCTGTTCACCCTTCCGACTGCACAAACCCGAGCGTGATGGCGAGCATAAGTCAAACAATTGAGATCCTTAAAACGAGCCGCATTCCGGGGCATTATGGTGAATTAGGTAGTCCCTCTTCCCCCGTGCAAAAAGTGAGTTGCCTTAAACATAACGCTAATCAGAACGAACACGCATGAGAAAAGAACAACACTTAGACCTGGGACAGATGGGCCTGAATGGCCCAGAGATCGTGAATGTTGGCGGCCCTCCCCTTGGCAAACTCTGGCATTGGCTTGAGCTGAGTTTTTCCGCCATTCTGATCGTCGCAATTACTCAGAAGATCATGGATGTTCGACCAGAAGAGCTTCTTGATATTCCAAGTGATCCAATCTTCTGGATATGCCTTATTGGCAGCTATCTTGCGACGCCGATCAGCGAATGGATTATCTATCGACGACTTTGGGGCTTGCCACTTTTGGGCATGGTGCCGCTGCTGAAAAAGCAGGTCACGAATGAAGTGGTTCTTGGTTATCTTGGTGAAGCCCAGCTTTATCTTTGGGCGCGCGAGCGAACGATGATGGCCGCAGCCCCTTATGGTACCATCAAAGATGTATCCATTTTGTCTGCCATGACAGGCAATGTGGCAACCTTGGGCATGCTTGGGCTGGCGTGGCCATATATTAGCAAGGCAAATTTAGGGCCTGGTGCCGAACCTATTGCCATTTCCGTCGGTGTTATATTGTTAAGCTCGCTCGTTGTTTTCAGCCTGCGTCAGAAGATTTTTTCGCTGCCAAGCAAAAGTCTTTGGTGGATTAGCCAAATACAATTCGCACGCATTTTTATCGGCTTGGTTTTCCTGGCTGGCGCTTGGTCACGCCTGCTTCCCGAAGTGGCTACGATGTGGATACTTCTACTTGCCGTCTTCAGGTTATTGATCTCTCGTCTCCCGGCCTTGCCAAATAAAGACATTATCTTTGCGGCGCTTGGCGTGTTTCTATTTGGATCTGATCAATTAATCGTCATTGCAATCTCCAAAGTCGCGCTCCTAACCCTCATCGCTCACATCGTCATCGGGACCGTTCTGACGCTCGCAGGTTTAAAGTCGCCTCGTGGAGTAAATAGCTGATGCTTCATATATATCTTGCCGCGGCAGTTGGGACGTATCTGTCATCAAACCCTAATTTGGGCATCGCCGAAGGCAGATGCCGACCGAATGAACCAGGACCTGCGCTCATAGTATCTGCCGAGGGCCTTAAAGACCTTCAGGGAAGTTTGAAGTTGGAAGTCTATCCTTCCAATGATCAGGACTTTCTGGCCGACGACAATGTCCTGCTTAACGCTGGAAAGACCTTTCGAAGGGTGGTCCAACCCGTCAAAGGCCGAAAGAATAACATCTTGTGCATTCGTGTTCCTGCAGCGGGCACTTATAGTGTCTTGTTGTTGCATGACCGCAACAACAACAGGAAGTTCAATCTGTCGACCGATGGGGTGGGATTTCCCGGCAATCCAAAGCTCAAATTGTCCAAGCCGCGCGCTTCCGTGGCGCGCGTGCCAGCTGGCCCTGGGCTGACCCACGTCAACATCCTTCTCAATTACCGGACGGGTTTGTTCAGCATGGGGCCAGTCGCACATGAAAGTCGTTGACGTCTCGGCGTTTTACACTCCGCATGGCGGTGGCGTGAGAACTTATGTCGAAAACAAGATAAACTACGCGTTAAAGTCAGGCATTGATCTTGTTGTCATTATTCCGGGGGCGGCAAACTCGATCGAACAAAGAAACAGCAATGCGCGGGTCATATCAATTGCGTCTCCTAAACTGGTGTTCGACGGACGATACCGTTATTTTAACAATACAAATGCGATCCACACCATATTGGACCGCGAACAACCAGACATCGTGGAGGCATCCTCCCCTTGGCGGACAGCCAATATTGTTGCGGACTGGCGCGGCAAAGCAATTAAAAGCCTTTTCATGCATGCCGACCCTATAGGGGTCTATGCAGACCGCTGGTTTGGAAACTTCGCATCCCAAAATCGAATTGACCAAGGATTTGATGCTTATTGGCGCCACCTGCGCCGGGCCTGCTCTCATTTTGATGCAGTCATCTGTGCAAACCCCGAACTGGCGCAACGCTTAAAGACGAATGGCATATCCAACACCAGCATAATCCCCTTAGGTGTCGATGCCGGACGCTTTTCGCCTCAGCTCCGGTCAGAAGACCTTCGCCAGAAGTTGTTGCGCCACTGTTCATTGCCACCCGAGGCGCGCCTGTTAATTGGGATCGGCCGCTTCAGTCCGGAAAAACGATGGCCGATGGTCGTTGAGGCCGTCGCAGCGGCAGGGGCTGAACATCCTATAGGCTTAATCCTGATTGGCGAAGGCCGAGGACGACCGGCCATTTTGAGAGCTATGGCAGGGAACCCCCATATTCGCATTATTCAGCGAGTTCGAGATCGCCATTTGATGGCACAGATTATCGCAAGTGCCGACGCGCTTGTTCATGGATGCGAATCTGAAACATTCGGCCTAGGCGTTGCGGAAGCTGCCGCTTCAGGATCCCCGTTGATCATTCCCGAGCAGGGAGGCTGCGCTGGCTTCCTCGATGCCTCTTGCACAGAAAGCTATCGACCTGGCGACGCACACTCTCTCTATCGGGCGATCAAACGGATGTTCGAACGCGATGAAACGGTCGTTCGCCAAAGCGCCGCAAGTCGGGCGAACCGAATTCTCTCAGTCGACGACCATTTTGATCAGTTATTCCAAACTTATATGAGCCCCGCGCATACAATCTGTGCAGCATAACAATCATCGAGTCAGAAACCCTAGGGGGTGCCTCCATTCCCGCAACTTCTCAACTTGCAAAAGGGTAGAGGCGTAAGGCTAAACATCCCTTATGGCGCCAATTCTTGATATTTGTATTTCGCAACAGCCGAACAGTGACGAAACTATGCGGGCTAGATGAAGCCAACATTGGTACCCAAGGGAGAGCCAATATAGTTTGAAATATTGGGCACAACGGTCGAAAGATCTGACGCTGCAACACCGAACCAACTGGCCAATGTCGCCGCATATTGATCCACCGACATGGTCGGGACGAGGCGGCCTTGACCGATGTCATCCGGGCCATTGTTGGCGAGTACGGGGTTAATCCCATAATAACGCCCCCCTTTGACGGCACCGCCCAGCACGAAATGCATACTGCCCCAGCCATGATCAGAGCCATCGTTATTTCCCGTCAGGGCCCGACCAAAATCGGAAGCCGTGAAGGTCGTCACCTGATTGGCGACCCCCAGTTCAACCGTCGTGTCATAAAAGGCGCGCATAGCATCCGCCAGATTGGTCAGTAGCAACGGATGGACCGTATCAAGACCATCATGCGTGTCGTAACGGCCGGTCGACACGAAAAAGACCTGCCGCTTAATCCCTAATTGTTGGCTGACTGAAATCTGCTTTGCGACGGCTTTGAGTTGCGCACCTAGCGAACTAGATGGGTCGGCCGCGGCTGGAAAAACCGTTGACGTAACAGGAGCCCCCGCCAGAGCAGATGTCACCCGATCATAAAGATTGAGCGCACGGCTGCCGACATTTCCAAGAGCGCCTTCAAATAAATGGGGTCCGTTCACGGTCCCGCCGATCAGCGACTGCAATAGGGTTGCCGCGGCGGATGATCCTTGAAGACTGTTTCGGGCATTGAGACCAACGGGCCCCGTAGATGCGATGGAATACTGCACCGCCGACCGACCCGTCAGGAAAACCGCATTGCCCGACAAGTTGACACACGTCAGGGCTGCCGTTCCATTGCCTGATTGCAGCAAGTCACCAATCCGCCCGCCCCAGCCAGATGTTGCGCCCTCGGCCCCGGATGCCTGCCAAAAGCTTTGTTGATCATTGTGACTGAGCAACTTTGGCGGCAGCTTTACACTGCGCGCCAGATATTGCGCCTTGGTGGTCGGCTGCACCAATGTCCCCACATTGAGCATGACCGCCATTTTGCCCGCATTAAAGACGGGCAGAAGCTTCCCCAATTCGGGCGCGAGCGCATATTTGGCTTCAGCAGCCAGAGGTACGGACGGATTGAGCAGCGTGGGCGCTAAGGCTGCTTGCGCATAAGCCAGCGCGCTTCGTTGCGCTTTGTAGACGGAATAGGTCGCGGCATCATAAGGAACCAGCGTGTTGGCATAATCATTGCCGCCATACAGAAACACGCACACAAGCGCCTTATAATCACTTGCAGTTGCGGCAGCAGCCTCGCTCATGGCCGCCAAATTCATCACAAATGGAGAGGCGGAGCCCGCCATTGAGAGGATCGAGGCCCGTTTTAGAAAGGCCCGGCGGGATTGGTCAGAGCTCATCGCCAGTTCCTTTGTCTTTAGCGCAGCACAAGATATTCAGGGCTGGCCATGACCAACAGAATAGCTGCGTAGATGCGGTTGTTGAGGCCGGCTGCTGTCGCCACTGCAATCGTGTCGAGCGCAGCCTTCATTTGCGCTAAGGTCGTCGTACTAATCTGATCGGCGGCCAAAACGAAATTGAGTTCGGCCAATAACTTCTGGCTGTCACTGGCGAGAGCGGTAAGCGCACTATAATCTGGCTTCGCCTCCCCCGCCCCACTGATAATCAACGCTTGCATGTAGTTGACATAAGCAATGATCGAAGGCTCGTTCGTTATCTGAAACTCTGGCGCGACAAGACCGCCATTGGCGATTGCCGTCCCCGGCGGCGTGTATCCGGGACGAAACCAGTTAAAGACCGATGGCGTGCGACCGGGGCTTTGGCCAAGCCGATTGGCGCTGGAAGAGACATTGCCAAATGGCCATAAATTCGTCGGCGATGTTACATTAAACGCCTTTGCCCAGAGCGTTAACCTTAGAACGGGATCTCTGAGCTTACCAAAAGTCGTTGATGTGATCTGCGCGTCGTCACGCGCTTCAACATCCGTCAAAATCGCGCGCACTACCGCCTTCATATCGCCGCGAACGCCGCTGCCATTATTGACAAAAACATTGGCCACCCGATTAATGTAAGCGCCTGATGGGTTTGACGTAACAAGCCTCTGGATCAACTGCTTACAGACAAAAGGCGGCAGGGTCTTATGATTGAATAACCCATCCAGAGCGATCTTCCGCGCCGTCGCCCCATCCGTTCCTGCAGGGATCGTGATGGCGCCATTGAGAAGGCTTGTCGCCTCCGTCTCATGCCGGGTTGCGATAATGGCCATGGGTATCCGCATGCGTGCGGGCGTTGTGTTGTCTGCACTGGCATAGTTATAGCCCGTCCAGACGCGCGCCGCTTGGCTGACGTCGGCTTGTGAATAGGTCGCAACAGGCGCACCGGCCGAAAGAACCTGGCTGCCATCCATATTCAGCTCATAAAGACCAATGGTGAAGAGTTGCATCAATTCCCGCGCATAGTTTTCATCGGGGATCGCGCCGGTCGCGGGATTTGCCTTTACGTTGCCCAGATAAGTCAAGAAACTCCCCATGGCGACGCTGGTGGAGACGCCTTCCATGATGTCACGATAATTGGCCAGTGCATTGTCCCAAAGCACGTCCAAATAGGCGGCCATGACAAACGGCCGCCAACTCGTGTTGATACCGTCAATGCCAACCGCCCAAATATCGAGCAAGGCAAGGCCCATACGTTGCCGCACAATGTCGCTACTGCTCATAAGCTGCGACCAAATCATGGGATCAAAGCCGTTGGTGCTGTTTATATTGGCCGCTGCGTCAAAACCTCCGGCCGTCAAAAAATCCCAAAACGTCTGAGGCCGGGCCATGCCGAACTGCATGTTCAACCACGACCCAATGCCCATGGACCTGACGGCCGATATGTCAGATTTAGAATAACCAATAGTCGCCTGAGCCAAAAAGCGGGATGCTTGTGCATCGGATATTGAGACTGGGACCGGCGCGGGTGCAGTTGTCGTTTCAGTCCCGCCACCACACCCACTGAGCGCCGCAGCGCCTGCTAGCGCGCCAATAATTTGGATATTGCCGGAGGAAAGGGCCTCTTCCGACGTAAGAACGCCGTCGCCCTCTCGTTCAGACTGAAAAGCGACACTTTCTGTCACCCCTTGTCCCCTCTCCCCCTTTATTTATCAATTAATTACGGTCGTTCGTCTAGATATTTTCTTTCGATCAGCCCAGATTTTAGAATATCCATTTATGGTTACTTATTCCCAGTTTTAGGCGGAGGGTTTTGTTGAGATTTTGGGTCAGGAAACTATCCAAGTCTCAATCCAGGCGATAATTTCACCACGGCGGCGGTGGTCGTCCAGAATATCCTCATCAATGCCCAATTCCCAAGCCGCACCCATATTGGACGGATTGTCCACTAGCGCCTGGAGCTTTGCGCAATAGGCATCCAACGATTCCTTATCAGGAAAGAAATCGGGCCCAATCATGTCATCGGCATATAGGGTGTAGATCGCCAACACCTGCCGAACATCATATTCCGGATGATATTGCACGGCCCAGACTTCGCTCTGACCCAGCGGGATGATCGCTGCTTGCACCGCACTATGGGCATTTGAGGCGAGCAGCTTTGCTTGTTCCGGCAGCCGAGTGACTTCATCATAATGAATGCAGGGCGCGTCAAACACGGGGCCTTTATGGCTGAAAAGCGGATGCCCCTCCCCCGCTTTGGCCGGCATGATCTTGCGGGCAAAACCCACTTCCTTGCCGCGCGGGTGATATTCCACCTGCCCGCCAGCCGCCATTGCTGCAATTTGCAGGCCCCAGCAGCTCCCAAAGCAAGGCAACCCTGCCTCTGCGGCCTGTTTCAAAAGGTCAATCTGGTTGGTGACGGCAAAGTCTGTTGCATAGGCATGAAGCGCTGAGCCAGAGACGACAAAGCCGTCATAGTCGGAAAAGCCCCGGCCATGGGGGATGCTGAAATCCGCATCCGCGCCATTCACCACGTCAATCTCAATCTCAGGGAAATGCGCCAAAATTGCCTCGGCATAAATCTCACTCGAGGTGCGCATGCCAAGCGATTTTGCACGGGCGCGCCGCGCGGCCACATTGCCTTCCATAAGGAGAAGTTTGGTCATTGGGTTCCCTTATCGATCCAGCAAAGTCCGCTTTAGGGCTGCCTGCCACCCGGAAAGGCGCTCCATTCTGCTCTCCTGCGCCATTGCAGGCTGGAACCGTTCGACGGCACCGCGCATGACTGCTGCATCCTCAAGCCGTTTGTAAAGCCCCGCACCAAGGCCCGCCAGCATGGCCGCCCCCAGCGCCGTGGTTTCGATGAAATGGGGCCGCTCGACATCAATGGCGAGCATATCCGCCAAATCCTGCGCCAACCAGTTATTCGCAACCATACCGCCATCGATCCGCAATTCAGACCAATTGGCCCCGTCTGCGGCAAAGGCAGAGACAAGATCCTGCGTCTGATGTCCCATCGCTTCCAACGCGGCGCGGGCAATATGCGCACGACCGGTTGAAAAGCTGAGACCATCGATCAACCCGCGTGCAGCCGGGTTCCAATGCGGGGCACCCAACCCTGTTAACGCAGGCACAATATAGACGCCGCCATTGTCCGCGACGGAACGCGCAAGATCTTCGGTTTCTGCCGCCGACGCAATCAGCCCCACGTCATCGCGCAGCCATTTGATGAGGCTTCCCGCCACAAAGACGGAGCCTTCAAGCGCGTAGGTGCGCTCTCCGCCCAATTGAAACAAAACGGTCGAGAGCAAGCGGTTGCGCGATTGGGGCAAAGTCTGGCCCGTATTGGTCAGGACAAAAGCCCCCGTCCCAAACGTTGCCTTGGTTTGCCCCTCGGCAAAACAGCCCTGTCCAATAGTGGCCGCCTGCTGATCCCCAGTCATGCCCGTGATCGCGATGGGAGCGCCGAATATCTCAGCCTTGGTCTCCCCAATAGGGCCAGCGCAATCGACAATGTCTGGCAAGATTGACCGGGGCACACCAAAGCTGTCGAGCAGCCCATCATCCCAACCGCCGCTGCCAAGGGACATGAGCGCCGTGCGCGACGCATTGGACGCATCGGACACATGCACCCCACCCGTCAGGCGATAGACGAGATAGCTCTCAATCGTTCCGACCGCCAGATTATCCCCCGCGGCACGCAGACTTGGCCAATTGTCCAATGCCCAGCCGATTTTGCTGCCCGAGAAATAAGGATCGAGCAGGAGACCGGTCTTCGCCTGCACAACAGGCTCCTGCCCTTCGGCTTTGAGCTTTGCACAAATATCCGCAGTGCGCCGATCTTGCCAAACAATGGCAGGGGCCAGCGGCTCGCCGGTCCGGCGGTCCCAAAAGACAATGGTTTCGCGCTGGTTTGTAATGCCAATGCCCGCAATCTTGCCCGGCCCACCGGCAAGCGCCACCATCTCCCGTGCGCACGCCAAAGTCAGCGTCCAGATTTCGGCTGCATCATGCTCAACCAAACCTGGCGCCGGATAAAATTGGGTCAGCGGTTGTTGGGCAGAGCCAAGGCATTGGCCATCGGCTGCGAACAACATTGCCCGCGTTGAGGTGGTGCCCTCATCAATGACCAAGATATGCTCGCCCACGATCCGTCTCCCTGTTTTCTAATCCCGCTGGCTATCGAAATTGAGGCACGGGTGCAATCGGCCCCAACGAAAAAGGGCGCACCCAAAGGCGCGCCCCAATTCATTTTCGAGATGCGTCGATTTAGCCGACAATTTCTTCCGGCGTGAAGAAATACGCGATCTCGATGGCGGCATTCTCATCCGAATCTGAACCATGAACCGAATTGGCTTCGATCGATTCCGCCAGCGCCTTGCGGATCGTGCCTTCGGCGGCCTGTTCTGGGTTGGTCGCGCCCATGATGTCGCGATTGCGCTGCACGGCATTTTCGCCTTCCAATACCTGCACAACGACAGGACCGGAAACCATGAAGCTCACCAGATCGTTGAAAAACGGACGCTCTTTGTGAACTGCGTAAAAGCCCTCGGCCTGAGCGCGCGTCATTTGAATGCGCTTCGACGCAACGACGCGCAGGCCGGCGTCTTCCAGCATCTTGGTGACAGCACCCGTCAAGTTGCGGCGTGTGGCATCGGGCTTAATGATCGAAAAGGTGCGATTGGCGGCCATGTCTGGTCGTCTCCATTGTTGGAATAGAAGGAACTGCGTGGCCGCGCCTCTAGCTGCATTGGCGAATTGTCGCAAGCCGTTTGGAGGGCAGTTTGAGCCTATGGCCCTTCACGCCACCGCCCGGCATCATCCTGCTTCCAATAATGCCGCTCAATTGGCGTCGATGCCAACGCACGCCATGCCGCACGCGCGCCATCCAATTGGGTTGGATCAAAGAAATAGAACACGCGCGTGCATCCTGCGGGCGGTTCGCGCCACTGGCCATCTGCATAGGCAATATTGGTATAGCTGCCCTGCCCGTCCGCCGGTTGCGCCAGCAAGATCGACTGAACACCCTCCCGACCATGCGGCAGAAAACTATCGGCACGAAATGTCCACAAAAGCTGATCTAGCTGATCGAGGATCTTTTCCTCCTCTGCCAAGATCAGCAATTGTTCGCCCGACGCCAAAACCCGTTCCGCAATGGCGGGCAAGGCACGATCAAGCGGGATTTGGGTCAGATGGTAGAAATCAGCTCTCAAAATGATCTGCCACAAACCGATCGAGTAAGCGGACGCCAAAGCCCGTGGCACCCTTATCCCAGACGGTTCCGGGCTTCGCGGCCCAGACCATGCCTGCAATGTCGAGATGCGCCCATTTCACGCCCTCGTCGACAAATCGATTGAGGAATTGCGCGGCTGTGATGGAGCCACCCTCGCGCGGGCCGACATTC
>RFSU01000110.1 GCA_009923795.1 Sphingomonadaceae bacterium | reverse complement strand
TTGCTCGACGCCAAAGATGCGGTCAATGTGCCATCATAGACCCGGCTCACAGCGCCAGTCAGGTTGGCCGTGAGCGCCTTTGGCGTAATTGCCCCGACTGCGCCGCTGGCGGTGGTTGGCAGCACGTAATTGCTTGCCAAAGTCCCAGAAGCCGCAAGGACGTCAGCCAAGGAAAGGGACGCTGTGACAATAATGCCCTGCCCAGCATCCTTGCTGGCATAGGCCCCCTGCGTGGGCTTGATTGTCAAAGTTTCACCGGTCACGAGCCCGGCCAGCACAAAATTGCTCGACGCCAAAGATGCGGTCAATGTGCCGTCATAGATCCGGCTAACGGTCCCAGCTAGTGATGCCGTGAGCGGTTTCGGGGTGATCTGCCCAGCTATGGAGGCAGACGGGCTCACGGAATAGCCAAAAACAGGCTTGCCCGCACTATCCAGCGCAGAGACGGAAAGACCTGTGAGCGCCAATGTCGTCGTCCCGGCATTTGCCGTGGCAAACTGACCGGATGCCGTTCCGCCCAGAGAGACAACATCGCCATTGATACCGGCAGATAAGCTGAGAGTGGGCAGCGCACCACTAAACGCCCTGCTGCCGTCATATACCTTCGTAACTGGCGCAGCAGACGTGATCGAGAGTTGCGGCGCATATTGATAGACAAAGCCACTTTGCCCGGGTGCCACGAAGCTGTGAAGATCGGTCCCCCCGTTTGTGGGGGAATAGTTATAGGCCTTAAACTGATAATTCAGGTTTCCTGCGACATCGCCCGTTGTGGCAGAAAATGGGTTTGTGTTGCCGCTAAAAACACGCCAACTCCCCGTGCTGCTGGACAGCGCGGTGGGCGATACAGATTGGTTGATGAACCGTGTGAGTGTGCCGAGGCTAATATCCCCAATTGCGTTGATTTGGGCATTCGCGCCTAAAGTTAATGTGCCCGCCACCTTGGTTGTCACACGTGTAAGAGCCTGTGTCGCGCCTAACCCGCCCGCAATTTCCAGATTGCCGTCAGCAACAATTTTAAGGCCAAACCCGCCGTTAATTGTACCAACAATGCGGGCATTAGCAGGTTGAGGCACCGATGCGATTGGCACGATCGATGTGACGGCCATCTGATCGCCGCCAGATGTTGTCAAAACGAAGTAGGAACTGCCATTTGGCGGTGTTGAGCTATTGGCACTCACAACATTAGAGTAGTTTCTGAATAGGTTGAAGTCGCCGCTAGGGCCTCCATAGCCATTGTTGAAGCTGCCAAAACTAAATCCATTTCCGATTGGCTGGCCGATCAATTCCTGATCAAAGTTCAACGAACCTGCCGAACTGAAAACATAGCTACCAAAATCCGACTGACCGAAACTTCCATTTCCGCCAACTGCCCCTTGAACGGTCACATCACGTACAAAAAAACCATCGCCAACCGGCCCGTAGGAATAGGAACCAGCGGCCTGAGAAAAAAGGCTTGCTTCTACATCAAACAACCCAATTGCACTGGCGTTGTTTTGAAACTGAGCACCAGTCCAAGTGACTTTGAAGCCTTTTGTAACATCTGGCACAAATTCGATTGCGCTGTCTGCGACTAGGGTGACAGCCTTGGTCAAAGAAACTGCCCCACTCGACGTTAGGCGCAGCGTTCCGCCTGCCAATGTTAGGCTCCCGGTGCCGAGCTGGGTCTCCGTCCTAACTTGAAGAATACCATCACTTATGCGTGTCACGCCAGCATAGCTATTATTGCCGGCCAAAATCAGAGTGCCGGGTCCTGTTTTCTCCAAGCCACCGGTCGTCCCATAGAATTTTGCGGTGTTGACGCCGCTGGAACCACTCGCCATTTTAACAACGAGGTTTGTTGCGCCCAATGACACAGAACCATATCCGGCGGTTGGATCGGTGTAGAAATTGGAAATGGTTGTTGATGCTGTTGTCAGGCCAGATAGATCAAGAAAGCCGCCATTGCTCCCGACGAACGTCAGTCCAGCGGCGTCCGCCAGACTCGCTGTTCCGGTCAAATACAAACTCGCGTTACCCACCCGAATACGACCCGTAAAATCGAGGTCGCTAGAGATCATTGCCGTCCCACCAGCGACTGTAAACTCGCTTGCTGTTCCGCCAATAACTTTACCTGAAAATACGTCTTGCGAACGAGCTTCGAGGAGTTGGATTTTCTTGCCAGAACCCAAGTTTATCCTGCCGGCCCCACTCACTGACTTGATATCGGTAAGTTGAGGAGACTGAGACAGATCAAGGGTGCCGTTGGACAGAATGGAGACACTGGTCGCGCTGGCCAATCCGGCGCCGGATGCGTGAAGAGGGCGAAGCGACCCTCTTTCAATTGAAACCTGACCGAGTAAATTGACACCAGACAATCCAAGAACGCCCGCGCCGGTCTTGACAAGCTGCGCCGCTATCAGATCCCCTGTGACTGTAGAGTTTCTCTCGACATTAATCTTCGCGATACCTGTTGAATTGACACCGGTGGCAAAGGCACCATTACCAAGCTTAATAGATCCTGCCTCCAGCGACCCAGCTGTTACGGTCAGATTGGAAAGTTCTTTTCCGTTTCCGACCGCATTAAGAAATTTGACGCTTCCTGTCCCAGCATCAATGCTAAGGCCAAAGCCACTGCTAGATATGTCGCTATCAACAGCCTTTTGGAATGTGACATCCCCTCGCGTTTTGAGGCTGACGTTCGACAATAACTGAACATCTCCAGAAAATTTCAGCGATGACGGACCAGGCAATTCTCCGCTTGCTGTGCTGAAGTAAGATCCAAGGCCGTTGTTGCTGTATTGTTGACCAGCTGCGGCATAGAAGAGCGTTATATCGTCACCCCCAGTGTTTTCTCCGAACAAGAGAACAAAGGGATAATATTGCCCTGCAATCAAGGCTTGGCTCGTTTGACCAAAACGAAAAACAACTGGATCACCGCCAGCATTATTGACCAGAGGGGTTGGCCCCTGTGCGGAAATGACTTGGCTTTGGAAAAGGTTCAAAGATTGTTCAGCGGAACCGACAAAAACTTGCGATTCATCGTGGCTAAACGTTCCGAAAAAGTAATTCGCAGTTATCGTTGGCTTGAAATAGCCTGAAAACTTAACGGAATATGTGTCGTCAAAATTAGCCCCAGGCGTGGTTCCGTTGATTGCCGTAAACGGCAACGCAAAACGTTGATCCTGCTGCGGAACAGCGGTGGCAAAAAACGAATAATCATTGTTAAAATACCCCTCATATTTAACTCCGATGAGACCATCGGTGAGTTTATCGAGGGATATGTTTGCATTGAGCCGAGTCAGGCCAATGCCATCATTATTGGAATCCGCATTGAAATTGATGTTCAAGACGCCACCCGTTGAAACTATATCGGCACCGCTATTCAGGTTGATAGAGTTACGCGCTGTAAAATTGAGGGTGGACGCGGCACTGGATGTTTTGGAGATGCCGGATGCTATGATTATAGAGCCTGAGCCAGAAGCTTCCCCAATTGCATTGAAAGAGACTTTCCGGCCAGCGTTCAAAATGTTTTCTACGTCCGAGGGCGCTATACGCCCATAGCCGCCAGAAGTGTTAGAAAGCGTAATATCATTTGAAAAGAAGTTTAACGACGCAGCTAGTCCCGGGCGGGCGGACAGGGAGGCGGTTGAATTGGTTAGGTCAATCGTTGAGAAATAAGCGGAGATAGTGCCCCCGGCCCCACCGCTACTTCCCCCATCGGCATAGAAATTGCCATTTGCGCCGATAAAGGATGCTGAGGCGTTGATGTTCGACAGGAGTGTAATGGTGCCCCCCGCGCCAGAAAGCGTCGCGCTGGCATCAATAGTCGATCCAGAATAAACGTTTAAGGTCGTCGGCGAGGTTGTGTTTCCAGCGAATGGTCCTTGGCCAATTGTAATCGAGCCCCCCCCGGCCAGACCCTTGGCAAGGACTTTCGCGGTCGAAAATACCCGAACCTCCCGCGCGCTGGCAGTAATAGTTCCGCCAGTCTCTCCAGAACCTAGGCCGCTCGCATCAAGCGTCCCATTAACAAATGCATAGGCATTTGCCCCTGGCCCTGCGTCGAGAATAATTTCACCATTTTGCATCGACGCGCTGCGGGCCTGAACCAATCCCGAATTATTGACCACACTGGCTTCAAACGCTGAAGCCGTTCGCGTGGTCATCAAAACACGCCCGCCATTCGCAATTAATTTGCCTCTATTCTCTATGTAGGCCGTAACGTCGGAAGGCTGTGAAATAACAAAAGATATCAGCCTATCGCCCGAGAAGGACATTGTAACGGCCTTCCCGGAGCCGATAGCGACAGTCCCCAGATTGGCTTGAATTATGCCTTCATCTTGATTTTGAAGGAACCCACCGCCCGCCAATACTGCATATCCAGAGTCGGTCGTGGTGATGATGCCAGAGTTGATGACCGACGCGGTGCTCGTCCCAGACAAGCTGAATTCATTCCCTGCTGCCTCAAACGCTTGGTCCGTCATGTCAAGGGTCGATGCCAAAAGGCCGCCGACATTGACGCGACCTGACGACCCAATCAGGACGCCAGTGGGATTTAAGATCCAGACCTGACCATTGGCTGCAATAGTTCCATCAATATGGGTTGGCGTGATGGCTCCGCCATTGGGTAGGCCAATCACCCGGTTGAGCGTGATGGCGTTTTTATCGGGCTGATTGAAGGTCAGCGTTTTTCCCGCCGCCACCGACAAGTCGTTCCAATTGATGATCCCACGCGCGGTGGTTTGGGTGATCGTCTGGGTGTTGGCTGTTGTGGTGCTGGTGATGCCGTTGCTGGCACTCGATATTGTGCTGGCCTGCGCCGCAGATATCGCCGAGACGCTGGCTGCCCCCAGCAGCATCAAACGGACAGGTTTGAAAAGCTGCATTAGAACACCATCAATATGTTAAGGTTAAACCGGGCGGAAATACTCTCTCCGGCAACAAGATCGCGGCGCGCCTGTGCGCCCTGTACATCCACATTAAACCGCCCAAACATCGTCATTCTAAGACCCAGCCCCAGCGAGCTGATTTTGTTGGTCTCTTTATCGAGGACATCCGTTGCGAGGGCCGTTGCCCGCGCATAATCGGCAAAGGTGTAAAGCTGCACGCCTTCGATCAAGGTTTCAGCGGCATAAGGAACAGCATAGCGCAGTTCCCCAGCAAGGCCGATCCCCCGTTCCCCACCGATAAGTGACGGATCATAACCGCGCCCGATAGACGACCCCCCAAAGGAGATTGTTTCTCCAGAGGACAATCGATCCGTTGTATATTGCCCTTGCACATTAAACTGTGCGCTGAGACGGGGCATAATCTGCTGATTGCGCTGAAGCGTATAGACGAGCCGCTGAAACCGAGGCTCAAAACCAATTACAGAGGGCAAAGGCGCTAACGCATCATTTGCCCCCAACATGGTCAGACCTTGGAAGAGCGAAAGCGATATATTGGTGTCGCCTTTCAACCAACTGGCCTGTTGCCAACTTAACGTCGCTTCAGCCACGGTGCTCCGGTCATCGGAGAGAAGCTCGCCCAAAATGCTCGTTTTGTTGCGATTAACCGCTAGGCCGAAATCGAGATAAACGGAATTTGCACGGCTCCGCACAAGAGGTGCTCGAAATCTGGCGTTGATCGACATCACGCGGCTGCGCACGTCAAGATCAGCAACAGATCCACCGGGACGGGCAAAGGCGATCAATCCACCAATGCTGCCCACAAATCCGCGGGAACCAATTGGCATGGCATAGCGCGAATTCACCGACCGCAACTCTTTCAGCTTCTGTCCAGATGCCGACACCGTGACATCCAGAGCGCCCGGCCTGCTAAAAGGTTGAAAAATTGTCCCGCCGAGTGAATAGGCAAGCGGGCCGATAACTTCCGATGACGTGTTGGAAAAAGTCGCGCGATATTGGTTCGGCACCTTCACCGCGGATACCAGCATTTCAGAACTGCCCAACGCCCCCCCCTGCTGCAGCACGGTCGTGCCAGACAGGCCGGGCATGTCGTTGATCAACAGCATGCGGCGCTCAAGCTGGCTAAACCTAGCGGGCCGTTCCTTGGGAACGGGGGCCATCATCTCTTCAATCAAACGCGTCGACGCTGGATTTGGGCCATCGACGAACACATCGCCAATATAGCCTTCCAGAACCTGAACTTCTAAAACGCCGTCCTTCACCTTTTGCGGCGGGACAAACACGCGGGTTAGGAAAAAGCCTTCCGCGCGATATCGATCTTCAAGCTTCTGGGCGGCATCCCGCAAATCTTGAAGAACAATTTTGCGGCCAACCAGTGGTGCGAACAAGGCGTCTACTTCAGCGGACGGGAAATAGGTCGCACCCGTTACCCGGACGGACGAGATTGAAAATTCAATCTCATCAACCGCCCGAGGCACGGCTGCTTTTTCTGGGTTTTGGATGCGGAAATCATAATTGGGCGCTGGCAACGGCAGCGGTGCCACGCGCTGACGCGAAATATCACTCTGCGGCGGGAGAACGACTTGGCCAAATGCAGCCGTCACCGGGGTGAGAGCTAGTCCTGCAGCAATAAGCGCCGCTGATGGCCGCCGGATTGGGGATGAGTAAGCTGGCATCTTATTTGTCATCCATAACCACGCGGGCAGAAATGATTTTCTGTTCAATCCGACCAATGTGGAATTGAACGATCGGATCGGTTGGAAACGCCTTTGATAAAGCCAAAAATGCGGGCTTCGCCGCGCGATCTTCGGCCGTCAGAAGTTTGTAAGCCGTCGCATATTGCTCGATCAAATCTGGATCATCTGTCTTGGCGACCGGGCTATAGAGCGCGGTTGGCGTGGTCTTGCCTTTGAGTACAATATCCCCAATTTGCCGGAACGGGAGATCGGTGCAGCGCTCAACAACATCGGCGGTGCAGCAAATTCTCGTCCCGAAATACTTGTTCACACCTTCCGTTCGCGCTGCCGTATTCACCGTGTCGCCAAGCGCAGTAAAGTCCATGCGGGACTGCGACCCAAAATTCCCGATTACGGCCTGTCCTGTGTGCACACCGATGCGCGTGACACCAATTGGAATATTCTTGCTATTGCGATCCTTACGGAAGGCCTCGGCATAGGCATCTAGCTCTAGCGCACAGCGAACGGCGCGCTCTGCATGATCAGTCTGTCGAATGGGCGCATTGAAGATCGCCATGATTGCATCGCCGATGAACTTATCAATCGTCCCTTCATATTTCAGGACAATCTCACATGCGCCGTCGAGATATTCGTTGAGAACATCCGACAAATCCTCCGCGCCCATCTGTTCAGATGTGGTTGTAAATCCAGCGATATCGGTAAAGATGAATGTCGCTTCTTGACGCTCGCCAGAGATTGCCACCGCGCTGGGATCTTTGACGAGTTGATCCACAACCGCAGGCGAAACATAGCGCGAGAAGGTTCCTTGAACGAACTCACGCTGCTTGCGCTCCGCCCGACCGATGAACACGTCCATCATCCAGATCGACAGCGCGAATGCGATGGTAGGACCAATTAGTGGCACCATGGGCAAGCCATAACCAAAGCCAATGACAGCCCCGACCCAATAAGAGGTGAGCAGAACAACGCCCACACCGACATTGAACAAAATGCCACGTTTAAACAGGCTGACGCCAACACCCAGTGCAGCGAATAGGGCCGTAAGGGCGATGATCCCGTTGAACGGCATACGCGGTGGGGCGCGTTTTTCGAGAATTTGGCTAATGCCATGGGCCTGAATGAACACGCCCGGCATATTGCCTTGATCCCCATCATCGATGATCGACAAAGGCGTCCTGTGGCGATCGGTAATCGACAAAGTCGCACCGATCAGAACAATTTTCCCACGGAAAAACTCATCAGGCAGAACCGAGACGAAATGTGCGGGAAAGGATGGAAAAGGCAGGCTCTCCGCATCTGGCCGGGGCCGCCAAGCGATCTCGGTCGCGGACAATGGAGCCGCGCCACCAAAAAGGGTCACGGCCTTGCGCAC
>RFSU01000109.1 GCA_009923795.1 Sphingomonadaceae bacterium | reverse complement strand
GCAGGTTCTGACTTTCCTGAAAGGTCCGAACCGCTGGGTCATCAAATGCCCACAGCATATGGAACAGCTTCCGGTGCTGCAAAAAACCTTCCCGGATGCGACTTATGTCATCACGCATCGCGACCCGGTCGGCTCGATCCGGTCGACGTTATCCATGTGGCTCTATGCGGCGCGCATCCTGCGCACCCGAATCGACCCCGAAGAGCCCAAAGGCTATTGGATCGACCGCTACAAGACGTTGCTTTCCCGCTGCGTCCACGATCATAGCTGCCTGCCGCCCGAACAGACGGTGGACGTCTATTTTCACCAATGGATCAAAGACCCCGACGCCATACTGGGGGAAATCTATCGAAAGGCCGGCATCCCGCTTGATGCGGACACGCTGGCAACCCTTCACAAATATCATGCGGACAATGATCCGGGCGTGAAAGGGCGCGTCGTGTTCAACCTGGAACGCGATTTCGACATGACGGCGGAGGAGATACGCCAGGACTTCCAATTCTATTTCGACCGGTTTCCAGTAGAACGCGAAGTCCGTTAACCACATCTGGAGTTTACGACTAATGCCTACAATTAACGTTGTTACCCGCGATGGAACGTCAAAAGTGATAGAAGCCCAAGAAGGCCTTTCGCTTATGGAAGCGATCCGCAATGCCGGCTTTGACGAACTGCTCGCTTTGTGCGGCGGCTGCAATTCCTGCGCGACCTGTCATGTCCATATCGACGACGCCTCGCTTCCCAAGATTCCCGCGATTAGCGACGACGAAAATGACTTGCTCGACAGTTCAGAGCATCGCAATGCCAACAGCCGTCTGTCGTGCCAGGTGCCGATGACGGCCGATCTGGACGGGCTGGTGGCCACCATCGCCAAGGAAGACTGATCATGGGTGAAGCTCTGAACGAAGTTCTCACTTTTTTCGAAGAGTGGAAACCGACGCTGGCCGACATGCTGGCGTCGATGGAAAAGCGCTTCACTGATCAGACCATCTGGGAAAATGTCGGTATATCGAAAACCACGGGATATGCCGAAGCCAAGATTTTCATGGACGGCTTTGCCGCGATGCACCCGATCGAAACGGCAGAAGTCATGGTCCATCATGCAGCAGCGCATGGCAATGTTGTCCTCACCGAACGCACTGACAATTTCTTCGACATGGATGGCAAGCAGATCGTGTCGATCAAACTGATGGGCGTATTTGAGATGGACGGGACGAAGATCGTCGCTTGGCGCGACTATTTCGATAATGCGAAAGGCTTCTGACTTTGGCAGCGCCCCCCCCTGTTTGGGCCGAATTGCCAGTGCTTCCCGCAAGCGAACTTGTACCTTTGGTGCAAGGCTGGGAAGCGGCTGGTGTCGAAGGTGTGTGGGCCCCGCAGATTTTCGGTGCGCCGTTCACCACGCTTGCGGCAGCCGCTGCGGTGACAAAGCGCATCAGGCTCGGCACAGGCATAGCCCTTGCCTTCACGCGCAGCCCGCTGGAAACGGCATGTTCCGCCATCGATCTGGATCACATCAGCGATGGTCGCGCAGTACTGGGATTAGGCTCTAGCGCCGAAAGCCAGATCGAAGGCAGCTTCGGCATGAGCTATGGCAAGCCGCTCAAGCATATGCGCGAAATTGTCGCTCAGGTCCGGGCAGTTGTCGCGAAGGGGCACAGCGGCGAACTTCAGCGGCTGGAGGGGGAGTATCACACACTTGACCTTTCGCATTTCCGGCTGGTGCGACCGGCGCGCCGCCCAGCTATCCCAATTTATCTTCCTGCAGTGTTTGAGAAGGCCTGCGAACAGGCTGGCGCGATTGCCGACGGTCTGCTTGGCCATCCGCTCTGGACCACGGCCTGGCTGCGTGACCGCGTTGGCGCCCATCTAAAGGTTGGGCTGGACAAAGCCAGACGAGATCGCAGCGCCGTGGACGTCAACCTTATGATTTTCACTGTCATCAACGACAATCGCGCCGAAGCCATTGCCGACGCGCGAGCTAACATCGCGTTTTACACGCAATCCCCCCAGTATCTGCGCTATTTTGAAGCCATCGGCTTTGGGACCGAGGCCAGGGCCATTCAGGGCGCTTTTGCGGTCCAGGATTATGAAGCAATGGCCAAATCCTGTCCCGACGAAATGGTATCTGCCATCACCATATTGGGCAGTGCGGATGCGGTACGTGCGCAGGTCGCAGAGCGCGCCATTCACGCCAATTCGATCACACCTGTCGTTCCTCAATTCGGGATCGCTCCGGAAAAAGCAGCGTTGTACCGGCAGCGCATAGCGGACCTGTTCTATGGCTGAAACCAACACAAACCCCCAAACACTCTGGTGGGCGGTCGCTCGATCTGAAGAAGTGACGAACGCCAAGCCGATCAATGTCGACCTAGGCGATCAGCCCGTTGTACTGTGGCGCGATGCCGATGGTGTCGCCCGCGCGCTGGAGGATCGCTGCCCTCATCGCCGCGCGCCGCTCTCACTCGGGTGCGTGTTGGGCAATGGCATGATCCAGTGCGGCTATCATGGCTGGACCTATGAGGGCGAGACAGGGCATCTCAAGGATATTCCCAACCTCAAAAGCACGCAGAAATTCCCGCCGCTGTATCGCGCGAAATCCTATGCGGTGGCCGAAAGCGGGGGGTTCGTGCGCATCTCCGAAAATCCGGCGGCGACCCAGCCTGCTGTCATCGCGGCGGCCCTGCCACTATCGGGGACGGAACAGGTTTCTTTAACGCACAGCGAATTTCTGAACGCGCTTTATGATGACCCTGCGCTCGTGATCGCGATCCGGGGCGTGCGCTTCACCCCCTATCTCGCGACCGAGCTGATTGAGGCCAATGGCCGTCTGGTGATGGAACGGAACTGCCAATGGGCCGGCCCGCGCTGGCCCGCGCCGTTCATTCCGGAATTCCCTGCATCGCTGCTCATTTCGACCGAACCGGAAACCGGCGAGAGCAAGCTCATTGTGCGCGACGCGGACTTCAAAGAATTGCTGCGCGTAATTCTTGCCCCCGTGCCCGGTAGTCGCGGGGTGACACAAGTCCGCTGGCGTGCAAAACTCGCTTCCCATCGACCCGGCATCATGGCAAAAGTCATGGGGACCGGTGCCCCGTTTGAGATTTTATCTGCGGTGGATGGTGCGGCGCTACGCGTGCTTCGCCCTTCCGTATCCGTCCATGCAGAAGCCTTGCGGCAAGGCATCATTGATCGCCGCACCGCCTCGTCGCAAGCGGCCTGAGGAGAAGACCCGTGCTTGAAACAGTTCAGACGACCAGTCATGACGACGACATTCTGGCAAATGCGATGAAGCCCGCCAATTTCCAGAAAGCCGTCAACAACTGGGTGCCGCACGATATTGCCTTGAAGGACGCTTGGTTTCCCTTGGCACATAGTTTTGCCGTGGAAGCAAAGCCCGTGCGCCGCTCGGTCTATTCGCAACCCTTCTACCTATGGCGCGAAAACGGCGTTGCGGTGGCCAGCGAATTCCATCCCAATGACAGCGAACGCAGCAGCAAGAGCATCTATAGCGACGCGAGTGGCCGTTACCCGGTGCTCGAACGCTACGGCTATGTCTGGGGCTGGTATGGCAATCCAGCCAATGCCGATCCCGTCCATTTGCCGAGCATTCCTTATCTGCCGGAAGAAGGCAATCTGCCGCAGCATATGCTGGGCACCGTCCGCTTTGACTGCTGTGCGCCGCTGAGCCTCGAAAACCTCATCGACCTGACCCATGCAGATTTCCTCCATGCCGATGTCGTGGGCGATGAAAAGATGGACAAGGAAGTTGTCGAGGTGTTCCACGACAGCGAAACCATCACCATGGTGCGCAGTTGTACCAACAAGTCGGTCGCCCCGATCATGAAGCGGTTTGGCGGTGTCAAAGATGATGTCCAACAGGTGCGTCAGGTGATACGCATCTATTTGCGCAGTCATGCCGCGATTGCTTATGGCCGCTTTTCGCCCGGGGATAATGTGCAACTCTTCCATCCCTGCGTCCCCGAGACGCGGGACCGGACCCGGCTGGATTATACGATGAACACGTCCAATGTTAAAAAATCCAACCCATTCCGCTATCTGATGCCCAAAGCGAGCTACAAAGTATCGCGGCAGGACAGTTACATGACGAGCCCGCAAAGCCCGCGCTACATGAACCCAGAAAAACGTAAGGACCTGCACTCCCCGCTTGATGAAGCCGGACAGAAATATCGCGTCTTGATGCAGGCACTGGCCGAAAGACAGGCGCACGGTGACTTTTCTTACCGCGATAACGTCAGCGCCGATTGCAGCGACATCATAGGATATGACGGAAAATGACCAAATTGACCAACGCCGTTGGAGAAGACCGTCGCTGGTGGGGGGTGATGCCCATCCTGCCGGCGCCCGTCATGGGCGGCATTGCCAAGCAGATGGAGGCCGTTGGCTTTGAAGGCTGCTTCTCGCTTCAGATTTACGGACCGCCCTTCGTGCCGATGGCCGCAGTTGCAGCGATGACTGATACGCTCAAAGTCTCCACTGGCATCGCTGTCGCAGGCACGCGCAGCCCTGTGGAAACCGCCTTTGCTGCGATGGAACTGGATACGATCAGCAAGGGGCGTTTTGTTCTTGGCCTTGGCACCTCGCTGCATAGCGCGATCGTCGGCATTTATGGCGAACCCAAACGCAAGCTGCTGACCCATTTGCGTGAAGTGGTGAAGGTCGTGCGCTATGTGAACGCCAATGCGCACAAAGGCATGGAGCCGATCCATGGCGAGTATTTCAACGCCGAATGGACTGAAATGATGCTGACGGCGCCGCCCGTACGCGAAGCCATCCCGATCTGGATCGCAGCTCTTAAGGATAAGCTGACCAGCATGGCGCTCGAAATCAGCGACGGGCTGATGGTCCATGCGCTGTGGACCGTGGATTACACAGTCCAGAAAAAGCCCTTCATCGAAGCCGAGCTGGCTCGTTTTGGCCGCAAGCGGACTGATGTTGAGGTCAACGCCTGGCCGTGGATCGCCATCAATGACGATAAGCAGCAGGCGATCAACGACAGCCGCGCGACTGTTGCGGGCTATGCCGGTTACAAGGAATATGAGCCGTTCTTCGATGCCATTGGATTTGGCGACATGGCCCGCGATTGCCAGTTAGCCGCAGGCGACCATGGTGATCCTTCCGGCGTGATCGACAAGGTCAGCGACGAAATGGTCGAAGCGTTCGTCAAATGTGGGCCGGTGGATGAAGTGCTGGAAAAGATCGAGCCCTTCTGGGACGTCGTCGATTCACTCTGCCCAATGACGCCTTATCGTAACCTCAGCATGGAACAGCTGACGAGCTACAACCAAGGGCTCTATGCCATGGTCGCGGAAGCGAAAAGGCGGCAGGCCGGATAAGGCCGGCAGCTCCTCATCCGTCATTCCAAACGCGATTTAAGTTGACGGATCAGGCCCTGCCAAGCTCTTGCCCGCGATGTAGCCTGTCACCATTGCCGGGCCGACATTGCAGCCGTGCGCTGGTGATTTACCCTGCCAGATTGAATTGGCGTCCAGCCCAGCCGCCCACAGGCCCCCAATCGGCGAGCCATCCTGCCCGATCACGCGGCACTGATCGTCGATTTTGACGCCCACGGTGGTTGAACCGTCGCCTGGGAAAATCTCCACGGCATAATATGGGCCCTCGCCCAGAGGCCCGAAGCAGGCATTGGGCGAATGCTTGGGATCGCCGATTTCAATGTCTATTTGCGTGTCGCCCTTGCCAAACTGGCTGTCCTTGCCCGCGGCGGCGTCCACGTTAACCTTAAGGGCCGTCGCTTCCAACCCGGCGGCATCAACGCCTATCGCCGAAGCAAGTTCGGCGAGGGTCTTGCCCGTCTTCATATAGCCGCAGGCAACCATTTCCTTGATCTTGCCACCGCCGGGCAACACCAACCCCATGCCATATTTCTTCACGAACTTTGCATTGGCGATGATGTGCGCAGGGACAGTGCCCGTCGCGTGCATCGCTTCGACAAAATGGACACTCGCTTCATTCCCGAAGCGTTGGCCAGCGTTGTTAACGGCAATGCAGCCAGGTTTCGACATGTCGATCAAATGGGCATAGCGTTCAACATAGCCATCGGCGCGGGTGCGCTTCGACACTACAGCCCAGACGGCATTGACGTGGTTGTCCTCGCCCATCACAGCGCCTGTTGCCGTTGCGGCCGCAATCCCGTCCCCGGTATTGGCATAAGGCAGGATGGAAACATGTTGCTCTGCATAGGGGATATAGGCTTTGCGCATCTCCGCATTGGCCGAAAAACCGCCTGACGCCAGCAGAACACCTTTAGCAGCGCTGATTTCCGTTGAAGCGCCCTTCAGCGTCGCACGCACGCCGGTGACCTTGCCATCGGCTGTGAGAAGACCTTCAAGCGGCGTCTCCTCAAACAAGTCAATTCCAGCATCAATGGCGGAATGAAGCAGCCGCCCGATGAGCGCATTGCCCATCGTCAGTCGAGAACCACGACCAAATTTTGGTTTGTCCAGCGCGAAACGGATGGCGATTTTGGCCATGTGCCAAAGCGCGCTAGGTGCCGGCAAACGGTTGATGTATTCCAGATCGAACAGATCGATCATCATGCCGCCGGGCGCATTGAATTCCTGGCGCGGCTTTTGCAATCGGTCAAAATCCTTGCCGAGCTTTTTGCCATCATATTCGGTCGGGGACAGAAGCCGTCCGAAATCCACCGCGCCGGGAACTTCGGGATACCAGTCACTCGACGGAGGTGAAATCAGGAAATCGACATGGCTGTTGCTTTCAAGCCACGCCACCATTTCCGGGCCCTTGTGCAGATAAGCCTCGATCAATGCGCGTTCCGCACGGTTGCCGACAACGCCCAAGACATAGTCCCGCGCCATCTCAAGGCTGTCCTGCACGCCCGCAGCCTTGGCTTGCGGGCTACCCGGCACCCATATCCCGCCGCCCGAGATCGCCGTCGTCCCGCCAAATTGCGGTGCCTTTTCCAGGACAGCGACCTTATTGCCCGCTTTTGCGGCAACCAGCGCCGCCGTCAGCCCGGCTGCGCCTGAGCCTATCACCACGACATCATAGTGCATTTTCAGTCCCCCTCACGCGCACATGATGGCGCGCATCGCCTTGTCATCAATGCCAAGCTGGCCTGCGCAATCGAGACCATCCCAGTATTCGCGCCACCAAATGATCTTGCCGCTCAAGTCCAGATCGAACACGCCGACGACGTTGGTCGTCGTCTTATGACCATTGGCCAACTGGCGCACCGTATCAACGCGCTCAGTGAACACCGTATTGCCGTTGACCGCGATGTGCAGAATGTCACATGCGCATTCGTCATACAGCTTGTATTGCCGCTCCATCTCCCCGCAAATTGCATCTGCGCCATGGCGGACCGGCGCAATCGGCACGATCGGCTGATAGCGGGCGTCATCTGCCAGCATGGATCGAAGCACGATCACATCCAGCGAGCTGGTATGGAAAAGCGCGAGAAAGTCGCGGACAATCTGTTCGAGGTTCATGGATCAACCCTCCTGCCCGCCGAAAAAGGCCGCTACTTTACCGGTGTCAAAATATTCGCGGCCATGGATGATCTGCCCATTCTTCAGCACAAACAAATCATGATATTCATTGGCGTACACCCGGTCACCGAAATGCATTTCAGAACGGACTTCTGCGGCAACTGTATCGCCTTCGGCGATGATCCCGATGATTTTGACAGATCGGGGATTAGCCGTCAGCAGCATGCCCTTGACGGCGTCGGTATAGGCTTCGCGTGACATGTCACCGCCGCCGATTACCCACCAGGTACAATCGGGTGCCTGCAACGCCTCTATCGTCGCGATATCGCCAGCTTCCACCGCGCCCAAAAACCGGCGGACAATTTGCTTGTTAGTGACTGCCTGGCTCATCCTGCATCCTTTGTTGTCGCAGAGGATAGTCATGGACTCCGCACGGCCCCGCCCCTTTCCTTTGATAGGTTGACCGCTGCCCACCTCTGCAATGGTGGTCGCAAGTGGATGAGGAGAGGAAGGCGTGACGAGC
>RFSU01000108.1 GCA_009923795.1 Sphingomonadaceae bacterium | reverse complement strand
TCAGGCGCGCGACGGGGCTGTTGATCCTCTATGTCGCAGCACAACTCGCTTGGCGGCTTCTCACGCGCTGAGGGCCTTTAAAACGCCGGGTCGTTTTCGCCTGTCTCATCCAGTGGCGTGACGGCTGTGTGGATGCCGCATTCCGTTTTGTCCCAGCCACGCCAGCGGCCGGCGCGCGGGTCTTCGCCCGGCTTCACTCGGCTGGTGCAGGGCGCACACCCGATGGAGGGATAGCCTTGCGCCTCCAGCGGATGACGGGGCAGATTATGCTCGGCAAAATAGCTTTCGATCCGGGCCTTATCCCAATCGGCGAGTGGATTCATTTTGAGCCGCCCATCTTCAATTTCAAAGCGGGGAAGGGCAGAGCGCGTGGAGGATTGAAACGCCTTGCGCCCGGAAATCTGGGCGTCAAAGGGCGCGAGCGCCGTTTGCAATGGGGCAACTTTGCGGATAGCGCAGCAGCCATCGGGATCATAAGACCAGCGTAGCCCGGTTTCGTCGCGCGCCGCGACATCAGCGGCATTGGGCGTCAGCGTGCGGACGTCGGTCAGGCCCAATAAAGCCGTCACCTGATCACGATAGGCAAGCGTTTCGGGGAAGTGCTTACCGGTATCGAGGAAGAGCACGGGCAGGCTGGGGTCGATGCGCGACAAGAGGTGCAGCAGCACAACGGCCTCTGCCCCAAAGCTGGAGACGGTGGCGACATCGCCCAGCATCTGTTCTGGCAAGACGGTTTCCAGAACCTCAAATGTGTCGCGGCCACGGAACATGTTGTTGAGGCGAATAGCATCCGCCTCGGAATAACGCGGGGACGTGTTGATCCTGTCAACAGCGCGGGCCCGCGTGTCAGCCATGCCGCAGCTTCCAGACCGGAACACCCGCATCCGCCGCGCCTTGATAGACTTGGCCATAGAAATTGAGGCTCGCCTCAACGGCGTCTGCATCCAGCGGAACATCTGGAATGAAGCTGTCAAAGCCACAGCGGCGCATGAAGGCGATCTGATCGACCAGAACATCCCCTGCCGCCCGCAATTCGCCCGTATAGCCTGCTTCGCGCAGGATCCGGGCGGAGGAATAGCCCCGTCCATCGCGGAATTTGGGGAAGGCCACCTCGACCAGCGCCAGCCGATCCAAATGGGGGATCAAAAGGCGCGCATCTTCATCGGATTCCAGCCGCACCGCTGTTGCGTTCGATTGGGTCAGAAAGGCATCAAGGGTCACGGCGGGCTGCTCCAGCGCCGCATCATCCCGAAAGCGTAGCTCAGCCATAAATTGCCTCCTTAAACGGATCAAATCCGACCCGGCGATAGGTATCGAGGAAGCGTTCCCCGGTGTCGCGCAGTTCCAAATATTTGTCGGTTACGCGCTCAATGGCATCGACAACGCCATCTTCATCAAAGCCGGGGCCGGTGATTTTGCCGAGGCTGGTATCCTCAGCGCCCGACCCGCCGAGCAGCAGCTGGTAATTTTCCGTGCCCTTTCGGTCGACACCCAAAATGCCGATATGGCCGGCATGGTGATGGCCACAGGCATTGATGCAGCCTGAGATTTTGAGCTTCAATTCACCCAGCGTCCGCTGCCGATCCAGATCGGCAAAACGCTGCGCGATTTTCTGTGCAACCGGAATGGATCGCGCATTGGCAAGGCTGCAATAATCCAGCCCCGGACAGGCGATGATATCGCTAATCAAGTCCAGGTTGGCCGAGGCCAAGTCCGCCTCGGTCAGAGCCTGCCACATGGCATAAAGATCGCGCTTGGCGACATGCGGCAGGACGATGTTTTGCGCATGCGTGACGCGCAGCTCATCAAAGCTGAAGCGCTCGGCAAAGTCAGCCATCACGTCGATCTGTGCGGAGGACGCATCGCCCGGAATGCCGCCAACGGGCTTTAGGCTGATGTTCACAATGGCATAGCCCGGCTGTTTGTGCGCCTTCACATTCTGGTCAAGCCAGACCGCAAAGTCCGGGTCGCTGCGGTCGATGCTGTCGGGTGCGCCTGCGTCAAAGGCGGGCGGGGCGAAGAAGGCGGAAATCCGCTCCAGCTCTGCTGCTGGGGGGTCAATGCCCAGCGTCTTTACATGGGCAAATTCTTCTTCAACCTGACGGGCATATTCTTCGGCACCCAATTCATGGATGAGGATCTTGATGCGCGCCTTGTAGATGTTATCCCGGCGGCCATAGCGGTTGTACACGCGCAGACAGGCTTCGGTGTAGCTGAGATAATCCTCAATCGGCACAAAGTCTTTGATCAGCGGCGCGACCATCGGCGTGCGGCCCATGCCCCCGCCGACATAGAAGGCAGCGCCCAGCTTGCCATTCCGCTCCACCAGCTGAATGCCAATATCGTGCAGCTTCATCGCTGCCCGGTCTTCGTCCGACGCAATCACCGCAATTTTGAACTTACGGGGCAGATAGCTGAATTCCGGGTGGAAGGTTGACCATTGGCGCAGCAACTCTGCCCAAGGCCGGGGATCAGCGACTTCATCCGCTGCCGCACCCGCATATTGATCAGACGAGATATTGCGGATGCAATTGCCCGAGGTTTGGATGGCGTGCATTTCAACCGTCGCCAGATCCGCGAGGATGGCCGGTGCATCTTCCAGCTTGATCCAGTTATACTGTATATTCTGGCGCGTGGTGAAATGGCCATAGTCGCGGTCATATTTGCGCGCGATGTGCGCGAGCATCCGCATCTGGCGGCTGTCGAGCGTGCCATAGGGAATAGCGACGCGCAGCATATAGGCGTGCAATTGCAGATACAGGCCGTTCATCAGGCGGAGCGGCTTGAACTGATCTTCGGTCATGTCACCGGCCATGCGGCGGCGCACCTGATCGCCAAATTCGGCGACGCGGGCATCCACAATCGCCTGATCATATTGGTCATATTTATACATTAGATCACCCAGCTTCCGGCGTTCGGATCGGCCGGTTTCAATGTCAGGTCAGGACGCACGGTGGGGCCGAGCGCCCGGACGCGGTCTTTAATATGGGCTGGGCGCGGGCCTTCGGGCGTCGCCACAGCGTCGATCAAATAAGGGGCGTTGACCCGGCGTGCGCCTTCTTCAGCGGTCAAAATGGCTTCGCCATGTGCGCCGACGTCGGCTGCATCCTCAACATGCAAGGACCAGTCCTTGCCTGTCCACCATGTGACCGCGCCCGAGGCGAGATCATTTCCCGTCAACAATTTCATGCTTGTGCTTCTTCCACTTGTTTTGCGAGCGCCCGCAGCCGGTCTTCGGCATCCGAGCGCAAGACAACCTCTCCAACGATGATGATCGCCGGGCTTTGTACGCCGTCCCGGGCAATCATATCGCCCAAATCGGTCAGCAATGTTCGGAGGGCGCGTGCGCCTTTGCGTGTCCCGCGTTCCAGAACGGCAACGGGCATATCGGGTGATACGCCGTCTGCGATCAGCTTTTCGGCAATATCATAGGCCGTGGCGACGCCCATATAAATGACAAGCGTGCGACCCTTGCCCGCAAGGCCCGACCAATCCTGATCGCTCAGGCCCTTGCATTGGCCCGCCACAAAGCTGACCGCGCTGGACGCGTCGCGATGTGTGAGCGGTAACATGGCTTGTGCAGCGCAGCCGACAGCGGCCGATATGCCGGGGATGACTTCGACCGAGACACCAGCCGCGCGGCATTCCTCGGCTTCTTCGCCACCCCGACCGAAAATGAAGGGGTCGCCGCATTTGAGGCGGACGACGCGCTTTCCAGCGCGGGCTTCCTCAACAAGAAGCGCATTAATTCGGTCCTGTGGTACGCTATGGCGGCTGCGCTGTTTCGCAACGGAGATATAGCGCGCATGGGGGTTGCCCAGCGCCAAAATCTCGGGATCGACCAAGCCGTCATGCACAATGACATCCGCTTGCGCCAAGGCGCGTGCGGCCTTCACGGTCAGCAAATCTGGATCGCCCGGTCCGGCGCCCACAAGAAGAACATGGCCCATCGACATCCCTCCCTCCTGCATCTCTGTTCCGCAACGCGCAAAGCAGAGATTATTGGCCCCTGTTTAGGGAAACTTCAGGCGGCGGGCGCCAAACCCGTCATAATCCGCCCTTCAAGCGCATCACCTTCGACTGAAACGACCGGATACGCGCAATAATCCGCCGCATAAAAGGCGCTGGGCCGATGATTGCCAGACAGGCCCAGCCCGCCAAAGGGCGCAGCAGAGGGCGCGCCATTGGTCGGCCTATTCCAGTTAAGAACACCGGCGCGACCCTGCGCCCAAAACTGGTCAAATTGGGCCTGTGTGCCGCCAATCAGCGCCGCGGCAAGGCCGAAGCGCGTGGCATTGGCCTCTGCAATGGCGGCGTCAAAATCCGCCACGCGGACAATTTGCAGCACGGGGCCGAACAACTCTTCATCTGGCCGGTCTGTCGCATCAGTCATATCGATGAGGGCGGGGGTAAGGAAGGGCAGGTCCGCCCGAATCTGGGTGAGCGGCCGGATGGTCTGCCCGCCTTTGGCCTCAAGATCGGCAAAGCTTTGCAACAGGCCATGCGCGGCTGCCATGTCGATCACAGGCCCCATGAACGGGGCAGGATCGGCAAAGGGGTCATCAATGATGATCCGGTCAATCAGGCCACCAATCGCGTTGATGAGGGGGCGCTCTGCGCCTTGCCTTATGATCAGACGGCTCGCGGCGGTGCAGCGTTGCCCGGCACTCAAATAAGCCGATTGGACGATCAGGGCGGCGGCGGCATCCACATCCTCAACATCCCAGGCGATGATGGGGTTGTTGCCGCCCATTTCCAGCGCGAGCATCTTGCCCGGTTGGTCGGCAAATTGGCGGTTCAGCGCAATGCCTGTCCGCGCCGATCCGGTAAACAAAATGCCCTCGATATGCGGGTGGGCGACCAGGGCATGGCCCTCCGCCACGCCGCCAATGACAAGGCGCACCACATCCTTGGGGATGCCAGCTTCGTGAAGACAATCGACCAGCATCGCGCCGCATGCGGGAGTTTTTTCGGAGGGTTTGAAGACAATGACGTTCCCGGCGATGAGCGCAGGGATGATATGGCCATTGGGCAGATGGGCGGGGAAGTTATAGGGGCCAAGCACCGCCATAACGCCATGCGGCTTATGCCGAACGCGCGTGCGCGCTCCGGCGGTGGTTGCAATGTCCCGATCTGGCGTGCGCTCGGCAAAGGCGTTGATCGAAATCGCGACCTTGTTGATGACGGCATCTACTTCGGTGCGCGTTTCCCAAATGGGTTTGCCCGTTTCCTGTGCAATCAGGGTCGCAAAGGCCTCGTTTCGGCTGCGCACAACCTCTGCAAAGCGTTCGACCAGCGTAATCCGCTCTGTCAGTGGCCGCGCCGCCCATTGGGGGAAGGCGGCATGCGCCGCAGCAACGTCTGCCGCCACCGAGCTGATCTGGCCGCGCCAGAGTTCCGCGCCCGTTGCGGGATTCGTCGAGATAAGCTCTTGGGTCATAGGCTTGATCCTATATCATCCCCGCAGCGCGTCTCCCATAGCGCGAATGGCGTCCACCTTTGCATAAAGGGCTGACCAGTCATCCCGTTCGGCAATGGGCGCCCAGATGGCCTCTACCTCTTCTATGTGCATCGAACAGGGGGCGTGGCCTGCCCAATAGGCATGGGAAAACTCCTGTTGCGGTGTGTAGCCTGCCAATGCCTCGGCCAATTGAGTGAATGCCTCTGCGCCATAGAGCCCCTGTGCATCTGGCCGCCGCAGCCTGCCGCCCGCCCAATCAAAATAGAAACGGTCAATCTCGACGCGCGACTCATAAAGCGCCGTTTCCAGCGCGGTAACGACGCGAATATCCCGCTCCTCAGTCAAGGGCTCAACGCCCAGCCGCCACAAAACACGGGCGATCAGCGCCTGACGATAGGTCGGCGCAAAGTCATTAATGGCCGCGACCAGCGCCTCGCGATCCGCAATGTCCAGAACGCTATTAGCAAGTTGGACAACATCCCAATGAATGGCCTCTGCTTGTCTGCCAAAGGCATAAAGACCCTGTTCGTCAAAATAGGCAGCGGTGAAATTTGGATCGAATGTCGGTGTCCAGCGCCAAGGGCCGTAATCAAAGCTCTCGCCCGATACGTTGATGTTGTCGCTGTTCAACACGCCATGGACAAAGCCCGCCGCCATATAGCTTGCGGCCAGATGCGCCGTTTTGCGAACGACGTGCTGCACCAGCCGAACGGCGGCATCCGGGCCATCTTTTTCGCCATAATAATGGCGCAGCGCATAGGCGGTCAGGCGTCGTAGCTCCTCCGTCAGGCCGAGCGTGGCCAGCCGTTGAAAGCTGCCGATGCGAATATGGCCATGCGATAGGCGCACCAGCACGGCAGAGCGCGTGGGGCTTGGCTCATCGCCGCGATGCAGTGCCTCGCCCGTTTCGATGACGGAAAAGGTGCGGCTGGTTTCAACGTCCAAGGCTTCGAGCATTTCGGTTGCCAGAATTTCGCGCACCGCGCCTTTCAGGGTCAGGCGGCCATCGCCGAAGCGGCTATAGGGCGTCTGCCCCGACCCCTTGGTGCCCAAATCCATGAGCCGGCCCTGTGTGTCGCGCAATTGGGCGAACAGAAAGCCACGGCCATCGCCAATGTCAGGATTATAGGCGCGAAACTGATGCCCGTGATAGCGCAGCGCCAGCGGCTGCGGCAGGCTGTCCGGCAGGGGCGTGAATCGGCCAAAATGCGCCACCCATTGGGCATCCTCTAGCGAGTCTAGGCCAAGGCCTGCTGCTGCTTTGTCATTGCGGAACCGCAAGATCGTGTCTGGAAAATCGGCGGCGTGCACGGGGTCGGCGAGGAAGGCTGCCACCTCTTCAATGGCGCGGTCAGGTTTATAACGCGGAGCTTGCGGGATCTGAGACATATCGCGATATGGAGGTGATGAGTGCAAAAGCGCAATATGGTGATGGCTATTGGTGGTCGAATGATGGCCTTCGGCTGCATTATCGCGACTATCCGGGTGATAAACGGCGCCCGACCATCCTCTGTATCCCGGGCCTGACGCGCAATGTGCGTGATTTTGAGCATGTGGCCCAGCGCCTTTCGGGCGATTGGCGCGTTATCTGCGTTGATCTGCGCGGTCGAGGCGAATCGGCCTATGCCAAGGACCCGATGACCTATGTCCCGCTGACCTATGTGCAGGATATTGAGCTACTGCTCACCGAGTTAAAGATCAAAAAATTTGTGCCCATCGGTACATCTCTGGGCGGTGTCATCACCATGTTGATGGCGGGGATAAAGCCCGGTCGTATCGCAGGGGCCCTGCTCAACGATATTGGCCCGGTGCTCGACCCCAAGGGCTTAGAGCGCATTCGCAGTTCCGTTGGCCGCACGCAAACATGGCCGACATGGGTGCACGCGGCGCGCGATTTGGGCGAGATGCAGCAGATGATCTATCCCTCCTATGATTTGGAGGATTGGATTGCTTATGCAAAGCGGGTCTGTCGCCTCACGCGAAAGGGGCGCATCGTTCTCGATTACGACATGCAAATCTCTGAACCGATGAAGCTTGCGACAGAGCCGTTTGATCTCTGGCCCGCTTATGAGGCTTTGGGCGATGCCCCGGTTTCGATTTTAAGGGGTGGCCTTTCTGACTTGCTGTCAGAGGGCGTGGCGCGGGACATGGCCCGTCGTCTGCCGGGCGCAAAGCTCACAACTGTTCCGGGCGTGGGCCATGCGCCCGCCCTGAATGAACCGGCGGCGACCCGCGCTTTGGGTGCGCTTTTAAAGGCCGTGGTTGCCCTGGGAGTTATTTTTATTGCCGGTAGATTATTACTCCGGCCTTTGTTTTCTTTCATATCTTCGGATTCAGGTAGCGAGAGTAGTGAATTACCGATTGCCGTAACTTTATTAGTAGTTCTTTCAGCTTCTTGGGGAACGGAGCATTTTGGACTATCTCTTGCTCTTGGAGCTTTCGTGGCCGGAGTTCTTGTGGCTGAAACCGAATTTAGAGTTAAAGCCCACGAAAGTATTTATCCCTTTAAAAGTTTGTTGCTAGGCCTTTTCTTCATGAGCGTAGGAATGAAGATTGATGTAATGGAAATATACTCACAAA